>CAYNIN010000012.1:0-36811 GCA_964397395.1 uncultured Faecalibacterium sp. | reverse complement strand
GATTACATTACCCGTAAGAGAATCTATCTCTATTCTTTCGACAACTTCATTTGTACCGTAAACCTCTTTTGTGTAAAGTATTACATTTTCATTCTGCAGATAGGATGTTCTGTAAACGTATCTGACTCCGTTTTCAATTTTCTCAAAGTAGCCTACTTCACCCGTGTTATAGTTTATCGCCAATTCCGAGAGTTTGTTTGAAACATCAACGGACACGCCAAGGTCTGTTAACAAAACGTGGTCAATATCGCCGTAGGTGCATATTTCAGCCTCTCTGCCGATTTCTTTCAGGTACTTTTCGGCATAGGCTACGCACTGCTTCCACATATTCTCGTTGTCTTCCTCTGTGGCGGATAATGCTCTGCTTTCATAGGCTTTCGGGAACATTTTTTTAATTGAGGATGTGTATTCAGAGCCGTCTTTTGCATATTCGACATCAAGGAATGAATAGCCCTCGTCTGTTTTTTCAAAGGTCATAACGGCAGGAATACGGTGACCGCCCATACTCATAAAGTATCCGTTTTCAAAGCCGAAAGAGTAATATTCTTCAATAAGATAAACGGTGACTTTGTCGCCTTTTTCTTTTGTAGTGAAAATTATGTGACCTTCTGCGGCACATTCGCCTAACCAATTATACTGACCGTTTATATCGAGAATTGCTTTTGATACTGCCGCATCTAATGAAGCGGAAACGTTTGCTGAGTCTGATGATTCTTTCTGCGAAACTTTGTAGTTGCCGTAACTTGTTTTTGCTACACCCGTAGTGTCACTTTCAACGGCACGGTAATAGGTTACGGAAAGGTTTTCTTCCCAGCCGATTGCTTCAAGGGTGAAGTTGTATTTATGTTCTTCGGAAGATGTTTTTGCAGTTACTTCAAAATAGGCATTTTCTCTGATGTCCGAAGGATTTGTAACGACATCGGGAGTCCAGATGAAAGACTTTTTATCTTCACTTATTTCAATTTCACCCATACTGCAGGTTGCGCCAACTATTTCTTCGCCGACGGTAAATTTAAGCTGATAGTGCCACGTTGCACTGAGCATAGGATTGCAGGTCCATACGGCTTCTTCGTTTATGAAACTTTTATCTTCAAAAAGTGCCTTTACTTTTTCGCCGCCTGAGAATGAATAAATGCCGCTGTAATTTCCGTCAACGTCACAGCACCACATCGTTTCAAAGTTTTCATCGAAGTAGAGGAAAACGCTGTCGCCTTCGTTCGGAACTGCTACAAGGGAGTGTTTTGAAATTCTTTCTTTACTCGGATCTACAAGATTATATAATACTCTTGCCGTTATATCGACTTCAGAAAGAATTTTATTTGTGAGTCTGATACTCTCTTCATCATAAGCCTGATAGAAATATTCACCGTCAGAAACAAAAGCGTAAAATTTTATATCCTGTGACGATATTTCGTATTCATCAAGTTTTAAAATATAGTCATCATCCTTCGGGTCGGTCATAAAACACACACCCACAACGATACTTGCAATAAGAGCAATAAGTATCACCCAGAAGGCAGGTTTTTTGTAATTGAGTACCGCTTTGATTCTCTGCTTGACACCCACCTCACCGAAGGCTACGGGACAGGCGGTGATATATTTCTGCTTTGCACTGCAGGAGAAAAGGGCTTCAGAGTAGGCTTTTTTCTCTTTCTCGCCTTTTTCTTTGAGAACTTTTTCATCACAGGCAAGTTCAATATCACGGCAAAGCATAATATACGAAATCCATACAAGAGGATTGAACCAATAGACAGAAAGAATTATAAAACCGAGAGGTTTCCATAAGTAATCTTTTCGCCTGAGGTGTGCTCTTTCGTGAGAAATAACATACTGTGCATTGCTTTCAGATAAGGTTGAAGGCATATATATTTTAGGTTTTATAAAACCAAGTATAAAGGGTGAAGATACTTCGTCGCAAATAAAAATGTTATCCTTAAAAGGTATTGCAGTTCTTACCTGTTTTTTAAGTCTTATATAACTTATCAGTGCATATAAAAGCATTGAGCATAAACCGATAAACCAGACAACACCCATAAGAAAGCCGAAAATCTGACTGTTGTTGACACTTGAAACGGGCTCTGTTGAAAGCACATCGGATATAACGGGATTTACGGCGTTATCAATTATGTTTATTCCGCTGTCAATGGTGGGTGCAAAAGAATAGTAAAAGTTTTCATCGGTAATTACGTCCTTTTGCGGAACAAGACTCATTTCGCTTTCAAAGGAAACAGGACAAACAAGTCTGATACCTACCAGAAGCCACAAAAGACAGTTTATCCATTTGGGACATTTTCTGAATATAAGTCGGAAAAGTATTATAGCCAGAATAAGCCACGAGGCAGTAAACGTCATATTGACAAGTTCCATAAAAATACTGTCAAAGAGATACATATTTACACCTCCTCAAAAGAGTCAATCATTTTTCTGATTTCTGCGGCTTCTTTTTTTGAAAGTCCCCTGCCGCCTGCAAATGCGGCAATGAAAGCGGGTAAAGAGCCGCCGAAAGTATCTTCCACGAATTTTTTACTCTGAATCGTCCCCCACTTTTCTTTGCTGATAAGAGAAGTAACCACTCCTTTTTCGTTTCTGAACAGCCCTTTTTCACAAAGTTTTTTCAGCACGGTATAAGTTGTGCTCTTTTTCCAGGAAAGTTCTTCCTGACATTTTTTCACAAGTTCACCTGAAGAAAGAGGCTCGTTTTCCCAGATAATTTCTGCAAAGCGTGTTTCAACGGTGCCGAGTTTCATATCTTCCATTATTTATTCCTCCTTTTCGGTCTATTGTCTATCGACTGCAACTTTAGTCTATCACCAATAGACCGATTTGTCAACAGTATTTTAAAAAAATAATATAAAAACTTCATCCGTCAAAGATTTTTCCCCTTATTCATAATATTGTAAAAAGATGATATTATAATATTGGTGCTAAATTTGTATATAAGGAGAAACACAGGTATGGTAAAGACAACCGATTTGTTTTCACTTGAACACACACTTGCAAAAGACTACTTAAAAAGTTTCACTTACCCTTGGGAAGCCTTGAAAGGTATAAAAGATTTAATTATAAACTCAGGCGAAAACCTTGATAAAAACCAATATACTGAAATCACACCGCAGGTATGGGTACACAAAGAAGCAGTCGTTGCTCCGACGGCTTTTATCGGTGCACCTTGCATTATCGGTAAAGGTACGGAAATCAGACATTGTGCTTTTATAAGAGGCTCGGCACTTATCGGTGAAGACTGCGTTATCGGCAACTCCGTTGAAATTAAAAATGCAATAATCTTTGACGGTGCCCAGGTACCCCACTTCAACTATGTGGGTGACAGTATTTTAGGCTACAAAGCCCACATGGGTGCAGGCAGTGTAACCTCCAACATCAAGTCGGATAAATCCCCCGTTTTTGTCAAGTGCGACGGCGAAAGTATCGAAACGGGCCTTATCAAGTTCGGTGCCATGCTCGGCGACTGTGTTGAAGTTGGCTGCAACAGTGTACTTAATCCCGGTACGGTTATAGGCAGAAATTCCAACGTGTACCCCACCTCATGCGTAAGAGGTGTTATCAAAGAAAATCACATTTATAAAGATAAAAACAACATTATCGAAAAGAGGTAAAATATGGGTAAATATTTCGGCACCGACGGCTTCAGAGGCGAAGCCAACGTAAACCTCACGGCAGACCACGCTTTTAAAATAGGACGTTTTTTAGGTCATTATTTCGCAAAAGAAAAAAGCGGAGATGAAAAGGTTAAAGTTGTTATCGGCAAAGATACCCGCCGTTCAAGTTATATGTTTGAATATTCCCTTGTGGGCGGTCTTGTTTCTTCGGGTGCAGACGCTTATCTTCTTCACGTTACAACTACACCCTGCGTTTCATATATCACAAAAGTTGACTCCTTCGACTGCGGTATTATGATTTCCGCAAGTCACAACCCATATTACGATAACGGCATCAAACTTATCGGCAGTAAGGGCGAAAAGATGGACGAAAGTGTTACGGATATTATCGAGAAATACCTTGACGGCGAATACGAAGAAGAAGTGCCCTACGCACACAGAGAGCGTATCGGCAAAACCGTAGACTACGTTGCAGGCAGAAACAGATACGTTGGCTACCTTATATCCCTCGGGCTTTTCTCTTTTAAGGGTATGAGAGTCGGTCTTGACTGCGCAAACGGCAGTGCCCACTCTGTTGCAAAGGCAGTTTTCGATGCTCTGGGTGCAAAAACCTATGTTATAAATGCAGAACCCGACGGTACAAATATCAACTTTAATGCAGGGTCAACTCACATTGAAGCCTTACGGGAATTTGTCAAAGAAAAAGGTCTTGATGTCGGCTTTGCCTATGACGGTGACGCAGACAGATGCCTTTGTGTTGACGAAAAGGGCGAAACAGTTGACGGTGATGCCATTCTTTACATCTACGGCAAATATATGAAAGAAAAAGGCTTTTACGAAAACAATACCGTTGTTACCACGGTTATGTCAAACTTCGGTCTTTACAAGGCTTTTGACAAACTCGGCATTGACTATGCCAAAACTGCCGTCGGTGACAGATTTGTTTATGAGTATATGACTCAAAACGGCTGCAGACTCGGCGGTGAACAGTCGGGACACATCATCTTTTCAAAGTACGCCACAACGGGTGACGGTATTCTGACAAGCCTTAAAATGATGGAAGTAATGCTGGACAGTAAGAAAACACTCAGTCAGCTCAAAGAAGGTTTCAAGGTATACCCTCAACTTCTCGTTAATGTCAGAGTTAAAGATAAAACAGAAGTTCTCACTGACGAAGACGTGAAAAAAGCAATCGGAAATGCAGAAAAAGAACTCGGTGCTTCGGGCAGAATTCTTGTCAGAGAATCGGGCACGGAGCCTCTCGTCAGAGTTATGGCGGAGGCGGAAAGTGACGAAATCTGCAAGAAATATGTTCACTCCATTGTTGAGGTAATAAAAGAAAAAGGCTATGAAGCCATATAAAAGAGGAATAATAAATGGTTAATTTAGGTAATGACTGGGACGAAATATTAAAAGACGAATGGCAAAAACCATACTATAAGGATTTAAGAAAGTTTCTTAAATATGAGTACTCTCACTATGAGATTTACCCCGATATGCACAATATTTTCAACGCACTGAAATACACTTCATACGAAAATTGCCGTGCCGTAATTATCGGTCAGGACCCTTATCACGAGCCCGGGCAGGCTCACGGACTCTGCTTTTCCGTTATGCCCGGTACTCCCCTGCCTCCGTCACTGCGTAATATCTATACGGAACTTCAGAATGATTTAGGTATTACCCCGTCCAAAGACGGCTACCTTGAAAAATGGGCAAAAGAAGGCGTACTGATGCTCAACACGGTTTTAACCGTGCGCAGAGGTCAGGCAAACAGCCATAAGGATAAAGGCTGGGAAAAATTCACCGACAGCGTTATTGCCAAACTCAACGAGAAAGATACACCCGTTGTGTTCATTCTCTGGGGTGCTCACGCAAGAAAAAAGTGCGATATTATAACTAACCCCATACATATAAAACTCATCTGTCCCCACCCGAGTCCTCTTTCGGCTTATGCAGGTTTCTTCGGCTGCAAGCATTTTTCAAAGTGTAACGAACTTCTGAAAAAAGCAGGTCTTAAGGAAATTGATTGGTCACTCTGATTATCCCAAAAATGCTTTTGCCGTTTTTGTACAGTTTCTGAATCGGACAGGTGCAACGGGTATTACGGTTATACAATAACAAAGACAAAGGAACGGTGATATTATGCGTATTTACGATATTATTTCCCATAAACGTGACGGACTCGAACTCACCGACGAGGAAATTGCTTTTTTCGTTAAGGGCTACACCAGTGGTGACATCAAGGATTATCAGGCTTCGGCACTTCTTATGGCAATTTACCTTAACGGTATGACTGACAGAGAAACGGCAACGCTAACTCTTGAAATGGCTTCATCGGGAAATATGCTCGATTTAAGTGAGATTAAGGGAGTTAAAGCAGACAAACACTCGACGGGCGGTGTCGGTGACAAGACAACGCTTATTGTGGCTCCCATTGTGGCTTCTCTCGGTATAAAAGTTCCGAAAATGAGTGGCAGAGGTCTTGGTCATACCGGCGGTACTGTTGACAAGCTTGAATCAATCAAAGGTTTCAATGTTTCTCCCGACACGGAGAGTTTTATTAAGCAGGTCAAGGAAATCGGAATAAGCGTTGTGGGGCAGACGGGCGACCTTGCCCCTGCCGACAAAAAGATTTACGCTTTGAGAGATGCAACGGCAACAGTCGGCTCAATCCCCCTTATCGCTTCAAGCATTATGAGCAAAAAACTTGCCGCAGGTGCCGACTGTATTGTTCTTGATGTAAAGTGCGGCAGCGGTGCTTTTATGAAAACACCTGAAGATGCAGAACTTCTCTCTGAAAAAATGGTAGATATAGGAAAAAGAGCAGGCAGAAAAATGGCGGCAGTCATTACAGATATGGATACACCTCTCGGCAGAAACATCGGCAACTCCCTTGAAATTGAAGAAGCAGTAAACGTGCTCAAAGGCAAGGGAAGCGAAGATTTAAAAGAAGTCTGCCTTGTGCTTTCAGCAAACATTATTTCACTTGCAAAAGATATTCCCTTAAGTCAGGCACGTTCTTTAGCCGAGAACGCTTTAAATAACGGTACGGCTTATGAAAAATTCAGAGAATTTATCTCTGCCCAGGGCGGTGACCTTAGTGTAATTGACAACACGGATTTACTGCCGAAAGCAACTGTCCGATATGAGATTAAGGCTAATAAAAGCGGTTATATGGGCAGTATGAACGCTGAAAAAATCGGCTCTGCAGGTGTTATCCTCGGTGCAGGCAGAGCTACAAAAGAAGACAGTATCGACTATTCAGCAGGTATCATTTTAAAGAAAAAGACCTGCGACACCGTTACAAAGGGTGAAACTATTGCAATTCTTCTTACAAATGAGGAAAGCCGTATAAGCAATGCAGAGGAACTTTTCCTTTCTGCTGTTGAAATAAAAGAAGCGGCTCCCGAAAGAAAGCCGCTGATTTATAAGGTTATTAAATAAAGGACAGGCACAACAAAGTGTCTGTCCTTTATTTTTCTTATGGATTATATTCTTGCTACACCGCTGTCTTTTGCAGCCTGGGCAACTGCGGCAGCAACGGTTACACCTACTCTTTCATCGAAAGCAGCAGGAAGAATGTAGTCTTTTGAAAGGTCTTCATCGGCAACGAGTGAAGCGATAGCCTTTGCGGCAGCCATCTTCATTTCTTCGTTGATGTCACTTGCTCTTACATCAAGAGTACCTCTGAAGATACCGGGGAATGCAAGAACGTTGTTAATCTGGTTGGGGAAGTCACTTCTGCCTGTACCTACTACGCATGCACCTGCAGCAAGGGCTTCATCGGGCATAATTTCGGGTACGGGGTTTGCCATGGGGAAAACGATGGGGTCTTTAGCCATTGAGCGAACCATATCCTGAGTTACGCAACCGGGAGCGGAAACACCGATGAAAATGTCTGCACCGACGAGTGCATCGGCAAGAGAACCTGTTTTGCCCGACTTATTGGAGAATGATGCAAGTTCAAGTTTTGCGGGTTCGTTTTCGATGCCTTCTCTATCCTTGTGAACTACGCCTTTACGGTCACACATAATAACATCTTTGATACCCATTGCGAGAAAGAGTTTTGCAATTGCAACACCTGCTGCACCTGCACCGTTGAAAACCGCAACACAGTCTTCAATCTTTTTGCCCGAAAGACGAAGAGCATTGATAAGGGCGGCGGAGCAAACAACAGCAGTACCGTGCTGGTCATCGTGGAAGATGGGGATATCTGTTTTTTCTTTGAGTTTTCTTTCGATTTCAAAACATCTGGGAGCACCGATGTCTTCAAGGTTAACACCGCCGAAAGAGCCTGAAATGAGGGCTACTGTGTCAACGATTGTGTCAACATCCTTTGATTTAACGCAAAGAGGAATAGCATCAACGTCACCGAACTCTTTGAAAAGTACGCATTTACCTTCCATAACGGGCATACCTGCTTCGGGACCGATGTCGCCAAGGCCGAGAACTGCGGTACCGTCAGTAACAACTGCAATTGTGTTCCAACGACGAGTAAGGTCATAGGATTTGTTAACGTCTTTCTGAATTTCAAGGCAGGGTTGAGCAACACCCGGGGTGTATGCAAGGGAAAGAGCCTCTTTGTCTTTAACTTCAACACGGGAAACTACTTCGATTTTACCTTTCCATTCGCCGTGAAGTCTTAATGATTCTTTTGCATAATCCATTTTAATTCACCTTTTTCTCTTTAAATTTATTCAAAGTTTCTGCGCCGACAAATTCTGCCGACGCAGTTTATTTACTTATTTTTCCCAGGGGAATGTGTACTGAGTAAGACCGAGGTCATCACGGACTTTGTTCATTTCAGCCTGAACTGATTCGTTGATGGGCACACCGCTGTCTTTTCTCTGCATCCAGATGTCGTATTCCTTTTCGCCTGCAGTATAAATTCTTTCTGCATCGGGGGCTTTCTTGGAGTTTCTCATGCTGCGGATGATTTCGCCTGCTCTCTTTCTTGCAATTTCTTCACCCATAAAGTGATTGGTATCAATTGCAATAAAGAAGTGACCGAGATGATAGGGGCGGATATTGCCGTCGGCGTCTTTACCGTCGAGGTCTTTGCCGCACATACCGTCCTGAAGAATCGAGGAAAGAAATTCAACGAAAAGAGCAAAACCGTAGCCTTTGTAACCGCCGAGAGCTTCGCCGATACCGCCGAGAGTTGTAAGTGCTGCCGAACCTTCACGGATTCTCTTGAGGGCAACGCCAGCATCGCCTTCAACTGCTTCGCCGTCAATGCCGACGATTGTGCCGGGATGAACATCTTCACCGATTCTTGCATAATACTCAATCTTACCGTTCTGTGTGATTGAAGTTGCGCAGTCAAAATTGAAGTCAAATTCTTCGTCAGTGGGTACACCGAGAGTGAAGGGGTTCGTACCGAACATACCTTCAACACCGTGAGTGGGAGCAACGGAAGGACGTGCATTTGTACCCGTCATACCGATACAGCCGGCCTTTGTTGCCATTGTGGTATAGTAACCTGCGATACCGTAGTGAGTTGAGTTACGTACTGCAACCATACCCATACCGTACTGCTTTGCCTTTTCAATAGCCATACTCATAGCCTTGTAGCCGATAACCTGACCCATACCGTGATGACCGTCAACAACTGCGGTGGTAGGAGTTTCCTTGATGATTTCAAAATTTGTTACGGGGAACTGAATGCCTGCATTGATACGGTCGATGTAAATGGGTTTGAAGCGGTTACAACCGTGAGATTCAATACCACGTCTGTCGGATTCGAGAAGTACGTCTGTAACGATTTCAGCATCGTCGGCAGGTACGCCTACACCGATAAATGCATCCTTGATAAAATCATGGGTTGTTTTCCAATCGAGAACTACTTTACTCATTTTAATCACTCCTGATTTATATAATAATTTTTTACTGTGTATATTCAAGCCTTACGGCTTAAACGCCTTTTCCTTTGAGAATATTATTCCTTCTCTTCCCAATTCATTGCTCTTTCAACGGCCTTTTTCCAACCGCTGTAGAGTCTGTTTCTTTCAGTTTTGTCCATTTCGGGAACAAAAATTCTGTCAACCTCACGGTTGTTTTCAATATCTTCAAGGCTATCCCATACACCCACGGCAAGACCTGCAAGATATGCGGCACCAAGAGCCGTAGTTTCAACAGTCTTGGGTCTGTCAACCTTAATCTGTGCTATATTAGCCTGAATCTGCATCATAATGTTACTTACACTTGCACCGCCGTCAACACGAAGTTCTGAAATTTCAATGCCTGAATCGGCACTCATTGCTTCAAGAAGATCTGTCATCTGATATGTGATGCATTCAAGAACGGCTCTTGAAATATGCTTTCTGTTAACACCTCTTGTAAGACCTACGATACAGCCTCTTGCATACATATCCCAATAGGGAGCGCCAAGACCCGTAAAGGCAGGAACGATGTAGCAACCGTTTGCATCGGGTACACTTTCGGCAAGCTCGTCACAACGACGGGGACTGTCAACAAGTTGAAGTTCGTCACGAAGCCACTTGATAACGGAACCTGCATTGAAAGCACTGCCTTCAATTGAATATGTGGTTTCGCCATTAAGGCTCCAGGCAACACCCGTGAGAAGATTGTTTTTTGAGTGAGTTCTCATTGAGCCTGAGTTCATAAGAAGGAAACAACCCGTGCCGTAGGTGTTCTTTGACATACCCGGTTTGAAACAAGCCTGACCGAAAAGAGCGGAGGGCTGGTCACCGATAGCACCGCAAAGAGGTACACCTTCAAGTTCTTCAAGACCGAGGATACCCTTTGCAACGTAGCCGTAAACCTGACTTGAAGGAACGGGGGTGGGAAGAATTGACATAGGTATGCCTAACTTTTCGCAAAGATATTCGTCCCAGCAAAGTTTATCAACATCAAATATCATTGTTCTTGATGCGTTGGAATAGTCGGTTACGTGAACTCTGCCGCTTGAAAGATTCCACATAAGCCAGGTTTCAACGGTACCGAAAAGGAGTTGACCTGCTTCTGCGAGAGCCTTTACACCCGGAACATTATCGATAATCCACTTGATTTTTGTTGCGGAAAAGTAGGCGTCAACGATAAGACCTGTGTGGTCTTTTATGTACTGACAAAGTTCTTTGTCTTCCTTAATCTTTTCGCACATATCGGCAGTTCTTCTGCACTGCCAGACAATTGCGTTATAAACAGGCTTACCTGTTGTTCTGTCCCAGAGGATTGTTGTTTCACGCTGATTGGTAATACCGATACCTGCAATCTGGTCTGCGGTAAACTTGCCCGAAGCGAGAACGGAAGTAATTGAGTTAAGTTGGCTGTAAAGAATGTTAAGGGGGTCATGTTCAACCCAACCTGCCTTGGGATAAATCTGCTCAAACTCGTTCTGTGCCTTGGCAACGATGTTGCCTTTCTTGTCAAAAACAATGGCTCTTGAACTTGTTGTGCCCTGATCCAGAGATAATACATACTTTTCTTTCATATCTTCATTTCCTCCTGATATATATATACAAAAATATATACAAAAATAAAGAGAGAAAGACATAGCCCAACTATATGGGATAATATCTATTCTCTCATCTCCTTAGAATCTTATCTCATTTAAACAATATTTAACATTTTCTTCCGTTCTATTGTACTTTAAAACGCAACTTTTGTCAACATTAAACCCGAACTATTCCCCTCTTTTTTTGTATCGGATAAAAAAAGAGGATTAAAAATTTTTTATTTTCCTTGACGATAAAGAATAATTATTGTATTATATACGAGATAAAACAATATACTTCGGTTTATATATTCAATATAAAGGAAAGGATTAAAAATGGAAATAGTTTTCAGCGGCGAAATTCTGAACATTACTCCTTTTAAAAACGGTTTCGTTTTCGCCTCAAAAAGTCTTACTCCCGACGGAAAATTGAAAGCCGATTTCTATGGCTACGATGCAATAAACGATAAGTTTACAAGAATCAAAAAATCAATTTACCTGAAAGTTAAATTCGGTTATGAATATGAGGATATTGCACAGCAACTCGGTGACTATGTTTCCTGCGACGTGGGAGTTCTGAGCGATAACAGAATAATGGCAATTTTCCCCAACGGTGAATATAACATCTTCAACACTGACGGCTCTCTTAATGTTTCTTCACTTCTCACCTATCACGGCTCCCCTGTCTGCGATATTGCCGTTGACGGCTCTTGTGTGTGGTGTGCCGTACCCGGTGAAAATGCAATTATCAAATATTCTCCCCGTGAAGGAAGAATCCTTCTTCGTGTGGGCGGTGGCGAAGCAACTGCTTTTGAAAGTCCCTGCGCCGTTTCACTTCACGGAAACACCCTTTACATCTGCAACCAGGCATCAAGAAAAATCCGCACTCTTAACATTCAGACAAACTCCGTCAGAGATTACAGAGTATTTAACGAAAAAGTGTATAAATACATAAGCGTTATGGGTAAAGAATTTGTCTGGCTCAAGTCGGGTCTTTATATTCTTGATTAAACCAAAGCCCAAGTGTCCTCAAAGACACTTGGGTAACTTATTTTCTTCCCATAGTGACAATATACAGGCGAGTAAAATATCACTGAAAACTTACTTTCTGACAGCAAGGCAGTAATTAACCTTACCCTCTCCCCTTTCACCGAAAAGTTTTTCCGTTACATCGGAAAGGTTAAACATTTCAACAAGCCTGTAAGAACAAAGAGAAAGTGCTTTCACAGTTTCGGCTTCGTCTTCCTTCGTCAGAAAACAAAGGGCAGTGCCTTGGGGGAAAGATGAAAACAGAGAAAAGAGTTCTTTCGGGTCAGAGTCAAAATCCAAAAGATTTATAAAGCTGACGAAATCCACATTCTCTTGCAAAATCGCTTCCGAATCCTCTTTGTTTTTCAAAAGAATGTTTTTCTCTGCCCCCAAAAGCACGGCGTTTTCAAGGGCTTTCTGAGCGAAAAAATAAGCAATTTCTTTTTCTCTTATGTTTATCATATAAAATCACCTCATATACCTAATACACCATTTTGAAAGAAAATACAAGACTTGATTTTTTTGCAAAAATGTGGTAATATGAGGGTGTAAAAAAAGAGAAAAAATTTTAAAAAGTCAGGCTAAAAAAACAGCCTGACTTGTTTTTATGTTCACTTATGCTCCCCGATTATCTTTTCCATATAAAGCATATTATACCATCTGCCGAATTTATATCCGCACTTATTAAGGCAGCCGACACGGGTAAAGCCCATTTTTTCGTGGAATTTTTCGCTGTCTGTTGTCAGATATTCGTCTTCTTCAACGGGAGAAGCAACACGGGCGTAAAGGTTGGTAATCCCCTTTTCTTTGAGCAGGCTTTCAATCTTTCCGTAAAGACTGCTGCCGATACCGCACTTTTTTGAGTCCTTTGAAACATACACCGAAAGTTCCGACGATTTTCTGTAGGCCTTGCGTTCGGACATTGAATTTGCATAGGCGAAACCAATAATTTTACCGTCTGACACCGCAACAAAGAAGGGATAATTCTGCATTATCTTTTCCATTCGTCCCTTGTACTCATCAAGAGCGGGAGTTTCTGTTTCATAGGAAATTGCCGTGTTTTCAACATAGTATGAGTATATGCCGAGAATCTCTTTTGCGTCATCGGTAGTGGCATACCGTATAATAAAATCTTTCATTTTCATCACCTGCACACTAAAACTCCGCCGAAAACCTTCGGCGGAATTTCTTATTCTTCTGTTTATTCTTTTTCAATTCTCTGTTTGCTGTACTTCTTTGTAATGAGAACAGGTACAACGGTCAGCAGTATGAGAATTGCACCGACAAGGAAAATGTTTCCGTTGGGGATATATTCCGTCTGACCGCTTGTTGCGTTGGTGAAAACTTCGCCGCTTGTTTTGACAACGGCTTCACCGATAACAGAGCCGCCAATCATGGGGATAAGCACAAAGAACAAAATCCATATACCCTCAAACTGACCTTTGCTGTCTTTAGGGTAAAGTTGCTTTGTCCAGACCTTTGTAGTCTGCAAAATGGTAACGTAGCCGACACCTACAAGGAAAATACCGAGCCAGAGTCTTGCATCAAAAAGTTTTGTGTTGTCAATCATATCGGGCGTTACGGGGTAAAGAATGACAAGACCGATAATGTTGACAATGATTGCAAAGATTGAAACTTCCACGTGTTTATTCTTATTGATAAGTTTCGATGCGGGAATAGCCGTAAGCATTGAAAGAACAAGGGGTACGGCTTCAATAATGCCCATCTGGTCAGCGGTATAGCCCAGGTAATAAATAATGTAGTTACCTATGTAAGCAAAGTAAACGTTAAAGCCGATGAAGAATACGGATACGGCAATATTAACCCAGACAAGTTCTTTTAACTTAAAGAACTTCTTAAAGTTAAACACGCTGATAAACTGGCTGAAGAAACTGCCTCTTTTTGAAGGCTCAACATCATCATCTTTTCCCAGGAAAACGAGTGAAACAACGCCGAAAATAATAACAAAGACACCCATTGTGACGAAAAGCCTCATATAGTTGTTGTCAGAGCCGACGAGAAGTCCGCCGACAACAGTACCGATAATTGTGCCTAAAACAGGCTGAGTTGCAAGGGCGGCACCTATCTGACCTTTGTTATTGTCAGTCAAGATGTCCGTTGTCCAGGTGTTAAAACCTGCGTCGTTACCCATTGAGCCGAAGAAACTCATAACAGTATCGGCAAGAACAACGGAAATACCTGCAAGAAGATAAAGGTCTTCACTGATAAACTCCGTCAAGCCGAAGCCGATGGTGAAAATACCCCAGAGAATATAGCCCACGGAAATGAATCTGCGGCGGTTGCCCATTCTGTCTGACCAGGTGCCGAAGAAAAAGGTTGCAAAAGTTGTGGCAAGGGCAGAGCAGATAAGCATACCTGTAATAATTGAAGGGTCTTTGCCGATTTTCGTATAAACGAAGGTATTAAACCATTGATTTTCCATATTCCAGCAGATCTGACCTGCAAGACCGAGACCCCAGATAAGAGTCCACATACGGAAACCTGATGTTTTCTTGTTCTGTAATTTATTCATAATTTTCTCCTTCAGGAATTATGCCTCCTGTTTTTCCGCCTTTTTGAAAACTCCGTTTTTAATAAGAACGGCAAGAGGAACAAAAACAAACACAGCGATAATTGCACTGAAAACAAACATACTTGTTGAGGGTACAACTGTTGCGACACCGTTTTCATCAATATAAGTTACTGCGGAAATACGGCAAGCAAGGTCGCCTACGAAGGGTCCCACAACCATAGGGATAAGAACTGCGAAAATCATTCTTATACCCTGGAAAAGTCCTTCTTTGCCCACGGGAATGAAGTCTTTAATCGATGCGCCGAACTGAATTGTGAGCACAAGATAGCCCACAAGGGTAGGTGCAATGCCGACAAGAACGCCCACAAGGTTAGTTGTTGTTGAAAGAACGGCAAGACCTGCAACAAGGCAAACCGTAGCAATAATATATGCAGTTGCTTTGTCGGTATTTGCTTTTTTCATAAGCAGAACTATACCTGCAACGATAAATGCAACTGCCAGAACGGCAGGTACGATAACACCTGCTGAAAGGAAGTTAAGCCCCTCGTTCGCAGGAAGAATTACATACTGAAGGTAAACGAAAAGATAAGGAAAGAAGACCTGAAAAGCAACGGAGAAAATGCACATACCTGCAAGAACAAGGTAGAGTCTTGAATTGCTCTTTATAACTGAAGGTCTGAAGCCGTAGAAAAGGTCGCTCCAATAACTTGAGGAAGCCTCGTTTGTTTCAATTTTTCTTTCGGGGTCTTTGAGAAGGAAAAGACCTGCAACACCGCAAAGGGTAACGATTGCACCAAGACCGAGGAAGAATACCTGATATGAAACAGTTCCCGACTGTGCGAGAGTACCCACACCCATAACTGCACCCATGGCAAGAAAACCGATAAAACTCAAAGACATCTCAACCTTGGGTCTTGTTGCAGGAGTAGTGGTTTCCGTTACCCAGGCATTGAACACAGAGTCGTTACTCGTTGAGCCCATAAAGGTCATTATCATATCCATAATGATAACTGCCCAGACAGTAAAGGTGAGAATTTTAACTTCATCCGTAAGGCCGAAAATTGCAGCAATATTATCTCTTGAAATGAAGCCGAAAAGCCCCGTAATAATACCCCAGGCTATGTAACCGACAGAAATGAAAATCTTACGCTTTCTCATTTTGTCACTGAGAGTGCCCATAATAAAGGTTGTTAAAACTGCCGTGATTGCCGAAAGAGCAACCATACGGCTGATTGCTGTTGTGGGTGCCATCGTTCCGTTAAGAGCCTCAACGGAAGCGCCCTCGTAAATTGAATTGTAAAGGAATGTGTTGAAATACATATTTTCAACATTCCAGGCAACGCCGCCCATAAAACTGAACAAAAGTATGTTCACCCATGTGCGTTTTGAAAGTTTGTTTTCCATAACGTTTTCTCCTTTTAAAAAATTTTTCACTCTATTATTATAACAGAGTGAAAATAAAAATCAATTGATATTCAGATATTTTTCTAATTTTTTACCTTTTATGACCTTTGTAAGCAGTATACCCAAGGTAAAAAGTACACCGAGTTCACCAAGAGCAACAAGTCCTCCCTGAATGAAAAACGAGGAAAGGTGAAATGCTCCCTCAATAAAGAAGATTTCGATTTCAATGCCGATGATGATACCGTTGAAAATTGCAGGCATCAGCAAAGCAAGAACGGGTATGCCCTTTACAAGACAGACGTTACGCAGTTTATACATTGACAAACAGGCAAGAAAAGTTGCTGCCGAGCCCATTACCGCATCAAGAGGTAAGGCGCCCAGAGCCACCAGATTTGCAACGATACACCCGACAGTAAGCCCGGGAATTGCCGCAGGAGTGAAGAGGGCGAGCACCGTCATTGCTTCGGAAAGCCTGAACTGAACAGCCATTGATGTCGTGCCCGGCAAAAGAAGTTCCTGGGCATAGGTCAGTGCCACATAAAGTGCGGCGATGACTCCTCCCAACACGAGATTGTGAGTTTTTTTCGAGATATTCATTTTTTATGCTCCTTTAGTTTTGATTTAAAACCGTTTCGGTTTAGGTCAGGAAGGTTTCGAACTGACCGCATTTAAATGCAAAAAGTATTATACAGTATCTTTTTTTCTTTTGCAAGTCCATAAAAGAAAAAACACAGACTCACTGTGCTCTTTGTGCTGTTAAAAAACGGTAAAGATGAAATTTCTGTCAAAAGAAAAGGTCACGCAGTTGCCTGAATGACCTTTATATTTTCTTTAATTTCTGCCTCTGCGAGAATAACCGCCGCCGTGTTTGGAGTCGGAATTTCGTTTGAGGTCTGTCATTTTTTCGTCGCTCACCTGCTTGAAACGAGCCATCATATCTTCAAAGGACATTTCATCTTTCTGCTGCCTGGGTTGACCTTGCCACACATTAGGACGGCTTGTTCTTTCGGTTCTGGGCGGTCTTGATGCATTTTCTTTGCGTTCAGGTTGTTCCTCGGCTTTTTTAATGGAAAGACTGATTTTGCCGTCTTCGCCGATAGAAATAACTTTAACCTTAACCTGCTGACCTTCCTTGAGAAATTCCTTAATATCTTTAACAAAATTATTGGAAACCTCAGAGATATGTACCATTCCGCTTTTTCCGTCGGGTAAACTTACAAATGCCCCGAAAGCCATTATACCTGTTATTTTACCTTCGACAATTGCTCCAACTTCAAGCATAAAAAGATTGAGTCCTCCTAAAAATTATTCCCCGAATGATGAATTGTAATATACCTTTTCGCCCGGCATACAGTAACCGTATTCTTCACGGGCTATCTTTTCGTAATAGGCATCGTGATTTTCGTCGGAAAGAATTTCATAAATTTCAGAACTTTCTTCACTGACGGAAACTGCCATAGCATTGATTTCTTCTGCCTGCTTGTCATAATCAGCGGCCTGAACATAATTCATAACGCTTACGGCAAAAACATAAGAGAAAAATATGACTGCAAAGCCGATAATAAGAATATGAACTTTGTGAAGTTTTTTCGGTTTATTAACACGGGCTTCGTTTATATTTCTAACCGCCACTTTCATCACTCCGTAAAATTATTAAACACCTTTATAATTATACTGATTTATTTTTATTTTTCAAGTGTATTTTGCCAATATTAAAAAATTTTTCTTTATTTTTTTGAGTTTCCGTCTTAACTTTTGCCTTGCTCTTAATTGCAGTTATGATTTTATCCTTAATCTTGCGAAAAAGTGCGGATATTTTCTCTTTTAGTTTTCCCAGCGGAGAGAAAATGAATTTGAGAACTTTTCTCACTATCCAAACCCACTTTGACAGAAAGGCAAGTATATATTTGCCTATACCGAAATAAAAAGCAACGGCACCGCAAAGTTCGCCGAACATCAGATTGAATCTGATTTTTCCGCTGTTAAAAAGAACCATAAACATAAAGGATATGACGGCGGAAGAAAGAGCAAATATAATGTCAAAAGTGACATAAATAAATCTTTTCTCCCCGACAGCAGTACGGAGAAAGCAGATAAGAATATACCACATACCGAGAATTACGCCGAGACCGATACTTTTAAAGAAGACGGCAAACTGACTGAAAAGGGGCTCGCTGTAATTCATCGGAACACCTTTGAGAAAAAACCTGCACTTTTCGGTACATTTTCAAGGTAAACAAGGGACTGCACCTGACCGTCAACGGTGAGTTCGCCCGTTTCGGTGTTAAGACTGCCGATATGAAGACAACTGCCTTTCACCGTCAGTTCGCCGTAGTCCGTATAGGCTACAATAGTCATTTCGTCAAAAGAGTCAACATCGGTAACGCCGCTTACGGTTAGTTGATTTCTGTCTTTCAAAATAAGACTGTGGGGCTTTTTGATTTTTTCACTGTTTTCATGCATAAAGAAAACCTCCTCTGAAACAATTTTATTCAAAGGAAGTTTAAGATATACTGATTATATTATTTTATACATAAGACCTGCATCATTCTTTGTTGCGTGTTCGGTGACAAGGAGCACCTGCACTTTAAGGAGATTATCGCCCATCTGAATTTCGATAATATCCCCCACTTTTACATCATAGGAGGCTCTTGCCACCTTGCCGTTAACGGTAACGTGCTTTGCATCGCACACTTCGTTGGCAACAGTTCTGCGCTTGATAAGTCTTGATACTTTCAGATATTTATCCAATCTCATTGTTTTACTCCTAAAAATCAGGACTGCCTCATAACGAAGCAGTCCGACTTAACAGTTAAGTTAATTATTTAACAGCGTTCTTGAGAGCTGCGCCTGCTTTAAAGGAAGGAACCTTTGATGCAGCGATTTCAATGCTTGCGCCTGTCTTGGGGTTATGACCTGTTCTTGCTGCTCTTTCTTTAACTTCAAAAGTACCGAAGCCGATGAGCTGAACTTTGTCACCGTTAACGAGTGCTTCTTCGATTGCACCGAGAACTGCTGCGAGAGCCTTGTCTGCGTCCTTCTTTGAAATTTCAGCCTTAGCTGCAACTGCATTGATTAATTCAGTTTTATTCATTTTTGTTTTCCTCCAAAAATATTATTTATTTTTCCACGGGATTATTCCCGATTGGATCCTAAGTTTTTCTTCGCCTCAACCCACAGTTTGTCCAATTCCTCAAGAGTTGAAGACTTCATATCAATATTTCTTTCCTGAGCCATTTTTTCAACTTCAAGAAAACGTTTGATGAATTTTTCCGTAGAAATATTAAGTGCTTCTTCGGAATCGACATCAATAAATCTTGCGATATTAACGCAGGAGAAAAGAAGATCACCGAATTCCTCTGTGACATTCTCTTTATTATCAGCGTTAATTGCCTCTTTGAGTTCTGCTATTTCACTTTCAAGAGCCTCAAAAGCGCGCCCACTTCGCTCCAATCAAAGCCTGCTTTTTTAGCCTTTGACTGAATTTTCTGGCTTCTCATAAGGGCAGGCAGTTCCTTGGGCACTTTAAGCATTGATGAACCCTGAGTTTTCTGACCCTTACTCTTACGCTTGATTTCGTCCCAATTTTTAAGAACGTCTTCCGAGCCGTTAACCTGAACTTCGCCGAAAACATGAGGATGGCGTTCTATGAGTTTCTTGCAAATTCCGTCGCATACATCGGAAAAGTCGAAAGAGCCTTCTTCCTTTGCAATCTGGGAATGAAAAGCAACCTGCAAAAGCACATCACCGAGTTCTTCTTCAAGGAGAACTTTATCTTTTTTATTGATAGCCTCGATAACTTCGTAGGTTTCTTCAATAAAATCTTTTCTGATGCTTTCGTGGGTTTGCTCTCTGTCCCAGGGACAACCGCAGGGTGAACGGAGAACTTCCATAATATCGAGCAAATCCTCAATGTTGTACTTCTCTTTAAACTTAAATTCTGTCATTGAAAATTCAACACTCCTATATTAACCTAAAAAACCAAATTTTTCAAGTACTTTTCCTATTTTTTCACCTTTAGGTAACATTTCCACATCATCTTTAGCAATTCCCTTTAACAAAAGTATGGCAACAGCATAACAAATTGCACCTGCACCTATGGCAAGAAGGGTTGTCATACGGCTCTGAACACCTAAAACATCAACGAGGAGATAGTTTGCTCCCCATGCGCCGATACCGCAGAAAATTGCAGCGATAAAGGGTTTTACAAAAACAGAAACATAGTTGAGTTTGATTTTCGTCGCCTTCGTTATCTGAATGATGTTAATCACAACCATAACGAGATAGCAGACTGCCGAACTGTAACAAGCACCTTTGATGTTTATTGCAGGGTTTGCTACAAGGACGTAGTTCATGGCAATTTTAATAACGGCACCGATAAGCATTGTCACAATGGGCACCTTGGTTTTACCGATTGCCTGAAGCATATTGGTAAGAGGCGAAGCAAGGGCAAAAAGAGGTACTGCAAGACCGTAAACTACCATTATCGGTGCGGCGGCAGGTGCAAAAGCAGGGTTATCGCCGCCGTAAAGCAGGTCAAGTATCGGCTCTGCAAGAACTGCGATGCCTATACCTGCAGGGATAGCAATAAGCATTGCAACTCTCATTGCCGATTCAATACAAACCTTGATTTCCTTTTTATTTCTTGCGGCACAGGCCTTTGAAAGAACGGGAATAGCACTTACACCGAGAACAAGAGTCAGAGAAGGAATAAGGTTTTTAATGTTGATAACAGAGCCGTGCATACCGTAAAGATAGGTGGCAATACCCTTGTCGAGTGTCTGAGAGTTTGCAAGGGTTTCGCTGTACATAGTCTTGACGGTTTCAAAGCCTGTTTCAAGGGCAACGTTGAGCCTGCTTCTGATTGTTGTATCGTCAATAAGGTTACTGATATTTGTTACAAGAGAACTGAGGGCAACGGGTATGGAAATGCGAAGAAGATTCTTCATAATTTCTTTGTTGCTTTCGGGTTCGGGTGAATTAACAATTTCTTCTCTTGTGAAACCGAAACCTTTTCTCTTATATCTCACATAAAGATAGACAAGGCCGAGAATTGAGCCGAGAGTAACGCCCAAAATTGCGACAGCGGCAGCATAAGGATAAAGAACCGAAAGAGCCTCTGCTTCATTTTTAACCTCAACACCGAAATAGTTCATCACGCCGTCAACGGCATTATTTCTGTAATATGAAAGAGAATAGTTCATAAACACATAAGTTGCCGCAAGACCGAAAACCATTTTGACGGCAGCCTCAATAACCTGAGAAACACCCGTTGGAGTCATATTGTTAAGACCCTCGTAATAGCCTCGGAAAGAACTCATCATACAGCAGAAAAGAACGCAAGGAGCAACAGTAATAATACTTATGTAGTTCATGGGTTCTTTTGCAACGAAATCGGAATAAGGCACGGCAATGAGCATAACGGCAAGAGTGCCCACAAGACCGACTAAAAAGAACATTTTCTGTGCAATTTTGAAAATAGCCTGTGCATCCTTCACTCTGCCGAGTTCCATATTCTGTGAAACGAGTTTAGAAACGGCAACGGGAAGACCTGCCATTGAAATTGCATAAAGAGGGGTATAAACGGCATAGGCACCTGTAAAATAACCGTAACCCTCGGTGCCGAGAAGATTGTTGATGGGTATTTTATATACCACACCGATCAACTTAACAATGATTGTTGCAATTGCAAGTACGCCTGCACCTGCAAGTAAAGACTGTTTTTTTCGTTCAGCCATAATTTCATCTCATTTCTTTTACTGATTACTAATCGCCCTGAGGACGAAAAAATTTACGCTTTCGGGCGGGTTCTGATTTATCCGCCACGCTATCCGATAAATTCCGTTAAAAGCGAAGTTGAGGGAATCACCTCTTTTGAAAGAGTATCAAACAGAGAAAGTTTTCTTTTTAACTGCTCCGCTTCCTTATAGTATACACTCTTAACGTCTATTTGGTCAAGGAGTTTTACAGCCTCTTTTTTAAAAACACAAAGTTCATAAGGGTGAATTGAGTCTATCTTCACGTCTGCCCTGTCGCTGAAAGGAAAAAGATACCTGTCCTCCCCCATTCTTACGCCTTTCCAGAGATAGAAAGTATATTCGGGCTCACTGCCTCTGTGACGGTAGTCCCTGATAAGACGGCGGACAAAACGAATATCTCTTTTCGTCATAAGCACCTTTTCATTTTCGAAGATACGGGAAGATACGCTGACGTAAATTTTAAGCATCGGCTCATCTTCCAAAGGCTCTGTAATAAGAGGATTAAGAGCGTGAAGCCCCTCAACGATAACTATATCGTCTTTATCTGCAACGGTTTCAGCATAGTATTCCCTGGTTTTTGAAACGAAACTGAAACGCGGAAGCATACATCTGCCATCGTTCATAAGAGCGTGAAGACACTCGGTTATATAATCCACATCAAGTGCTTTGACCGTTTCATAGTCAACGGTGCCGTCTTCAAAGGTGTGAGCCTTATCGCAGTCGAGATAGAAGTCATCAAGGGAAATTATATGTGACTTGCGTGAAAAAATTTCAAATTCTTTCTGAAGAAGTTTTGCCGTCGTAGTTTTGCCCGAAGATGAGGGTCCTGCAACCATTACGAGAGTTCTGCCTTTGTTTTCGCAGATTTTTTCCGCTGTTTTCCTTATAGCATCTGCATACCGTTCTTCGCAGTCTTTAACGAAAACTTCAGGCTCGCTTTTTGCACGACGGTTTATCATTGAAACAGTTATATAAGACATTGAATCACCTCATATTATAGGGAATTTTTTTCGTAAAACTCCCTTATATAGTTTTTACGGTTTAGTATTTCGTCAAAACCGCTTATATATTCATATGGGTATTTATAATTGAAAATTCGTTCAATTTCTTTTGAATGGGGTGCTTTGAGTTTAATAACGGCACCTGCACCGACAGAAAGAATAGTATGACATTCTTCCATCATATATACATTGTAGAGCCCTTCAAAGCCTTTTTTTGCCCAGCCGACATTTTCAAGGTTGCCCAGACTCTTGCTCTGACGGTACATATAATAAGGTATGTAATCATTTTCGAGAAGACGTTTCTGCACAAGAGAAAGCATCTGTGAAGCCGTTTCGCCCGAGTTGGTTTCCTTGCTTTCTGTAACAAGGGTTGAGGAGCGTTTAAGGGCAAGGGTGTGCACGGTTATGTTTTCGGGAGAAAGAGAAAGAGCCGTGTCAAGAGTTTTTGCAAAACTTTCGGCAGTATCGGCAGGAAGACCTGCAATAAGATCCATATTTATGTTATCAAAGCCCTTTTCCCTTGCAAGATTAAAGGCATCAAGAGTCATCTGACTTGTGTGATTTCTGCCGATTTCTTTGAGTACGGTATCGGAAAAAGTCTGTGGGTTAATGCTTATGCGGCTGCAACCGCACTTTGCCATAACATCAAGTTTTTCCGCTGTTATTGAGTCGGGTCTGCCTGCTTCGATTGTGTATTCACGAAGAAAAGCCAAGTCAAAATTTTCACTGATTGCATCGGTAACTTTTTCAAGTTGCTGCGCCGAAAGAACCGTCGGTGTACCGCCGCCGATATATATACTTTCAAGCCTTAAAGAAAGTTCCTTTGCAATTTTACCCGTTAAGGCAAGTTCTTCGCAAAGTTTTTCAACATATTCGGGAATGAGTTTTTTTGCACTCTCGTTGGAGTGGGAAATAAAGGAGCAGTAACTGCATCTTGAGGGGCAGAAAGGCACCGAAACATAAAGGGAATAAGAATCGGGGCGGCTTTCTTCAATTATGGGGTTTTCCGCCTTTGCCACCATATCGGCAAGTCTGATTTTATCCTCTCTGACTTTGAGTTCCTTTTCAAAATAGTCGAGTGCTTTTTCTCTGCCCGTTTTGCCCGAAAGATTCGTCATAAGTTTGGCAGGTCTGACACCCGTAAGAATTCCCCAGGGTGCAGTGTAGCCCGTAATTTCCGTAAGAATAGCGAAAAGCATAATTGCCGCCTTTCGTTCAAAAAAACTTTCCTCGCTTTCATCTTCCGCTTTTTCCGCAAGGGAGAAAGTTTCGGTTTGAGAATGCTTCTTGCCGAAAATGAAAACTTCACAAGTAACGGTGTTTTCTTTGAGAGAAATAAGGCAGTATTCCTCATTTTCACCTGCCGTTTCGGCGGTTACATATTTTTTATGAGGAAAAAATACTCTTAACAGATTTTCCGTTTCATAGTGAAAAGAATTGTTTACGTTAATTATCTGCATTTTATTTTAAACCTTTCATATAAGGGTTGTTTCTTCTTTCTGACGAAAGGGTGGTGCTTTCGCCGTGACCCGTTAAAACATTATAGTCGCCCTGAAGATTATAAAGGCGGGAAAGGGAATTTTTCATAGTTTCAAAGTCACCTGTGGGAAGGTCACATCTGCCGATTTCACCGCAGAAAAGCGTGTCACCTGAAAGCATGGTGTCACCGAGAATATAGCAGACACTCCCCTTTGTGTGACCGGGAGTGTGAAGAACCTTTATCTGTGTTTCACCTAAATTCAGACTGTCGCCGTCTTTAAGGGTAATATCGGCTTCGGGGCGGATATAATCTTTGGGTAAAAAATGAGCAAGGGATTTGCTGTCATCGGAAAGAAAGTCTGCATCGTCTTCGTGGATAAGGATTTTTGCGCCGAAGTTTTCCTTAAAGCCCGACGCACCGAGAATATGGTCGTAGTGACCGTGAGTAAGAAGCACATATTCAAAAGAGCCGTAGCCCCATTCCAAAAGTTTTTCTTTAAAAGTTTCGCCGTAAAATCCCGGGTCAACAACGGCATTTTTACCGCTTTCTTCATCGGTAATTATATAGCAGTTAGCATAATATGAACCTAAAACAAGGCTTGTTATTTTAAATGACATTTCAATTCTTCTTCCATTCGTCAGTATTCATAATAATTGTGACGGGTCCGTCGTTTATCAGTTCGACTTCCATATCGGCACCGAAAATGCCCGTTGCAACTTTTCTCACGCCCAGAGAAAGAAGTTCTTTGCAAAAGCCTTGGTAAAGTTCCGTTGCAACATTAACGGGTGCGGATTTTGTAAAGGAGGGACGTCTGCCGTGAGAAAGGTCGGCACAGAGCGTGAACTGTGAAACCACAAGCACCTCACCGTCAACCTGCGAAAGTGAAAGGTTCATCTTATCCTTTTCATCGGCGAAAATGCGGATTTCGCTGACCTTTTTGGCAAGAAGGCGCATTTCTTCCTCCGTATCCCCTTCCATTACGCCCAGAAGGACAAGGAAACCTTTTCCGATTTCACCCTTAACCCTGCCGTCAACTTTAACGCAGGATTTTGTTACACGCTGAATAACTGCTTTCATATACTCTCTCCTATTCTATGAGCGGCAAAGCAAACCGCAGAAAGATACGGTTTGCTTATGAATGTAATATGAGTCACCTTATTTATTAAAGTCCGGAACGCTCTGTGCTTAAAATACCTTTGATTTTCTTGAGTTTTTCGCAGATACTCTTAAGATGTTCGGCACCGTTAACGGTGATTGTCATATAAATTGTTGCTCTGCCGTCTTTTCCGTCTTTGACAAAAATCGAATGAATCATAACGTGCATATTGGCAATAACGGAAGAAACGTCGGCCAGCATACCCACACGGTTCATACAGGTAACGGCAAGGGTTACACGGTAGGAATTGCTTACTTTTGTATCCCAATAGGCATTTATCCATCTTTCAGGCTCGGAGGCAAGGGCAATATTTTTCGGTACATTGGTGCATTTTCTTGTGTGAACAGAAACGCCGTGACCTCTTGTGATAAAGCCGATAATGTCGTCACCCGGCAAAGGGTCGCAACAGTGAGCGAACTTGATAAGACAGTTATCAATGCCCTCAACGATGATACCTTCAGCACTCTTGGTGAACTTTTTGGGTTGATTTTGGGGCTGAGAAGGTATAATTTCCGTCTGGGTTTCCTTGGTAAGTTTCAGATAATTTTCCTTGATTCTCGGCATTATCTTCATCAGAGAAATACCGCCGTAACCGATAGCCGCATAGAACTCGTCAACATTGTTACAATGTTGCCTTTCGGCAATTTTGGTGATAAATTCAATCAACTGCTTATCGGGTAAAACGATGTTGTTGCGTTTGAACTCACGTTCAATTTCCGCCTTACCCTCGGCAATGTTTTCCTCACGCTTTTCTTTCTTGAACCAACCTCGGATTTTGCTTTTTGCCGAAGCGGTGGTTGCAATTTTAAGCCAGTCACGGCTGGGGCCTTTGCCCTGCTGTGAGGTTGTGAGAATTTCAATAATCTCACCGTTATTTACTTTGTGGTCAATGGTGGAAATTCTGCCGTCAACTTTGGCACCTATCATTCTGTTACCGACTGCCGAGTGAATCGCATAGGCAAAGTCAATAATACACGCACCCATAGGCAGACTGATAACGTCGCCACGGGGAGTGAAAGCAAACACTTCTTCAGGTACAAAGTCGGTTTTGATGGTCTTGACGATTTCTTCAACGTCATCGCTTTCTTTCTGACTTTCAAGAAGTTGTCTTATCCAGGAAAGACGTTCTTCAAACTTCTGCGTACCGTTTATACCGAGTTTATATTTCCAGTGAGCCGCAATACCGTATTCGGCAGTATGATGCATCTCCCAGGTTCTTATCTGCACTTCAAAAGGTACGCCCGCTTTACCGATAACGGTGGTATGAAGTGACTGATACATATTGGGTTTTGGAGTTGAAATGTAATCTTTGAATCTGCCGGGAATGGGGTTAAACATATCGTGGATAACGCCAAGACAGCAGTAACATTCATAAACAGAGTCAACGATAAGACGCACGGCATAAATGTCGTAGATTTCGTCAATTGTTCTGTTTTGCATATAAGTTTTACGGTAGATACCGTGTACGCTCTTGATTCTGCCCTCGATATGAACGTTAGGCACTTCTTTTTTCACTCTTTCTAAAATTTCGACCTTGATGTTATCAAGAAAAGCCTGTCTTGATTCCACCTGCTTTTCAAGAGTAGAAGCAATTTCGTTATATGCGACAGGGTCAAGAAAACTGATTGCAAGGTCTTCAAGTTCCTCCTTGAAGGCACGGATACCCAGACGGTGAGCAAGAGGAGCGTAAATTTCAAGGGTTTCTCTTGCCTTGTATCTGCGTTTTTCTTCGGGCATAAAGCCGAGAGTGCGCATATTGTGAACTCTGTCGGCAAGTTTGATGATAATAACTCTGATATCTTTTGACATGGCAAGGAACATTTTGCGGATATTTTCGCTTTGTGCTTCTTCCTTGCTCATTTCCTCCTCGCCGTCTTTGGTAAGAGGAATCTGACCGAGTTTCGTAACACCGTCAACAAGGGTTTCAACATCTTCGCCGAAAGTTTTTCTGACATATTCGGAAGTAATGTCCGTATCTTCAACAACATCGTGCAGAAGGGCGGCGCAGACGGAATCCGCATCCATACCCATATCCGCAAGAATTTTTGCTACATAGATGGGATGGACGATATAAGGCTCACCTGAACGTCTTTTCTGATTGCCGTGAGCTGCTTCCGCAATATGAAATGCCATATCGATTTTTTCCATTTCTTTTGCGGTAAAGTTATCTTTAACGGAAGAAACAAGTTTTGCATACATTTCCTTGTAGTCTTTACAGGATTCCATTCTCTTCACCCCTTTCGATGATATTCGTAAGTTTATTCAGTATCAGTGAATCTTCAAGGTTAACCTTAACCGAGGTGTCACCTAAAAGAATTTTGCCGTCTTCTTTTATGAATATACCAAGTTCCGTAAGAACATCGGCGGCAAGAAGCAGACGGCAGGCATCGCTTCCGTCACCGCCAAGACGGTAGGAAAGAATGTCTGTGCCGAAGGTCCACTTGCCTTTTGATTTAATCAGACGGTAAAGGTCGGTAATCGTCTGCCTTGAGGGCAGAGCAAACTTTGCTTCTTTGACAGTCAGTCTGTCGCCTCTTTTAATTTTTTCGTAAAGGCGTACACTTTTAAGGTATCTTTCATCGTCGGTGCCCGACATTCTTAAATCTTTAATGTATATGCTGACCTTAACCTGCCCCATATATTCGTTTCTTTCAAGAGTAACGGCAAGGTCAAGAACATCACCGAGAACATAGGGAAACTCGTCTGCCGTTGTGCCGAAAAGCAAAGCAGTTACGTTGGTATCACCTTTTTTAAAGGCAAGACGCAGATGTTTGCCCGAGCCGATAGGTGTAACGGAAACAAGGGTCATACCGAAAAGACCGAAAATCGGCTGAGGATTTCCCGCACCGAAAGGCTCAAGAGATGAAATAACGGAAAGTATGTCCGCAGAGATAAATTCGGGTTTAAGGCGGCAGTCAAGAGAAAGAGTGGGAAAAGGCATTTCAACGGTTTTGGCATAATCGTTTATCGCCTTTTTGAATTTCCCGATGTTCTCACTGTCAAGACCGAAGCCTGCCGCAAGAACGTGACCGCCATAATGATTGAGAAGATGACCTGCGGAACTGACGGCATCGAAAAGAGAGAAGCCGTCGATACTTCTGCCCGAGCCTTTTGCCTCTTTGCCGTCATCGGTTATTACAATGCAGGGTTTGCCGTATTTGCTAACAAGTTTTGAAGCAACGATGCCGATAACGCCTGCGTGCCAATTTTCGCCCGAAAAAATGAGCACTCTTTCGCAGAGCATATCAGGATTGTTTTCAATCATTTTTTCTGCTTCAAGAGTTATTTGTTTTTCAATTTCCTGCCTGTCGGCATTGGATTTATCAATACCTGCACCGATTTTCTCCGCTTCGTCAACACTTTCGCAAAGAAGCATTTCAACTGCCTTTGATGCGTGAGCCATTCTGCCGATGGAATTGAGTCTCGGTACAACGGAAAAAGCCACAGAGGTTGCACTGACCGTCTTACCTTCAATGCCTGCAATTCTTTTAAGAGCCTTAATTCCGCACTGTGCATTTTCATTGATAATCTTTAAGCCGTGTTTTACTATTACACGGTTTTCGCCCGTAAGTGAAACAATATCGCCGATTGTGCCGACGGTTACAAGGTCGGCAAACATATCGAGCATTTCTTTGTCGTCACCGTCGGAAAGAGCACAGACAAGTTTGAAGGCGACGCCCACACCTGCCCAGAGTTTGAAGTCCGAGGGACAGTCATATCTGTGGGGGTCAACGACGGCAATAGCTTTGGGGAGTTTTTCACTTGCTCTGTGGTGGTCAGTGATAACAAGATCCATACCAAGTTCTGCAATATATTCCGCTTCTTCAAAGGCGGAAATGCCGTTATCGACGGTAATGATAAGGTTTGTGCCCTCATCTTTTATTTTTTTGATTGCATTTTTGTTAAGACCGTAGCCCTCGTCTTTTCTGTCGGGAACGTAATAGTTCACGTCGCAGCCCTGATAATCAAGGAAGCGGTACAAAAGAGCCGTTGAAGTTACACCGTCGGCATCGTAATCGCCGTAGACAGTGATTTTTTCGCCCTTTTCAATTGCCGTTCTTATACGAAAAACGGCTTTATCCATATCCTTGATTTCATAAGGTGATGAAAGACGGCAGGAATCGGAAAAGAAAGAATTTATTTCTTCATCGTCGGTAATACCCCTTGACACAAGAAGCAGAGCCGCAAAGGGTTCTATGCCGAATTCTTCGGCAATATCAAAAGCCAGGTCTTTATCAGCAGATGAAATCATCCATTTTTTTCGGCTCATATTCTCAATTCCTTTCCTTAAAATTTATAATAATGAGATATTATATCATTCGTTTGCGGCTTTTTCAATATTTTCACCGCAGTGTCTTACAATTTCTCTTACAAAAACTGCACCGTATTTTTCAATTTTATAATCGGGTATACCCTCAATTTTTCGAAGTTCGGCAAAATTTTTCGGTTTCTGCTTTGCCATTTGGGTAATAACGTAATCCGTAAAAACGGAATAATCGGGTACGCCGCTTTTTCTTGCAAGAAGTTTTCTGAAAGTTTTAAGTTTAAGCAGAAGTCTGATGTCAACTTCCTTTTCGGTTTCCTTGTTCCGTGTGCCGAGTTTGTCATTTTTATCCATAACCCTGCGTATGCGTTTGCCCGAGAAAAGTATATCCGAACTCTTTTCTTCAAGATAAAGATTGCCCGTTCTTTTCACACCGATATAGGCGTACTTTATAAAATAATCAATGTGCTTGTCAATTTCCGACTCCGCCGTGTCTTTCATTGACGCAAAGGTTTTAATGCTGTTTAATCCTTTGTCTTTTATATACTCGGTTTCGTTACCTTTAAGAATATCAAGAATAACCTGACGGTTTTCACATTCACGCACTCTCTTTATTGCAGAGAAAATCTTCTGTGCCGCCTCGGTGACATCAATGCTCATTTCGTTGCCGTTACAGCCCGAACAAGCGCCGCATCTGCCTTTCGTCTGCTCACCGAAGTAGTTAAGAATATAATTCCTGAGGCAAGTTGCCTTGGTGGAATAGAAAACGATTTTTTCGAGTTTTTCAAGACGCATTTTTCTTAAATTTTCAACTTCTTCATCGGTAAGCGTGGGGTTTTCTTCAGGGTTGTCGATAAAGAATTTCTGCGTTCTTATATCAGAGGGATTGTAAAGAAGTACGCAATCGGCACTGTTGCCGTCACGTCCTGCCCTGCCCGCTTCCTGATAGTAACTTTCAATGTCCCCGGGCATATTATAGTGAATTACAAAGGATACGTTGGATTTATCAATACCCATACCGAAAGCATTGGTGGCAATTATTATTTCTTTTTCATCGTTTATGAAAAGTTCCTGATTGATCTTTCTCTCATTTTTGGTAAGACCTGCGTGGTATTTTGTGACGGAGTATTTTTCCTTGGTGAGAAGGTCGTAAAGTTCGTCAACGGTTTTTCGTGAGCAGCAGTAAACAATGCCGCTTCTGCCCGAATAAATATCAAGATAGCGGCGCAGTGCAACGATTTTTTCTTTTATACGGACAACCTCAAAGAAAAGGTTTTCACGGTCAAAGCCTGTTACAATTTTAAGGGGTTTTTTAAGGCAGATGAGATTTTCAATATCATCTCTTACTTTTTGCGTTGCCGTTGCCGTAAAAGCCGTTACGACAGGTCTTGCGGGCAGATTTTCAACAAAGCAGGCAATATTGAGATAACTTGTTCTGAAATCGTGACCCCAATGAGAAACACAGTGAGCCTCGTCAACACAAACCATTGAAATTTTGATTTTTTTGCAAAGGTCCGTAAAGGCTTTAACCTGAAGTCTTTCGGGAGCAACATATATAATTTTATATCTGCCCTTTTCGGCTCTTTCCATAACAAGAGAAATCTGCCTTTCAGAAAGGGAGGCATTGATATATGCACTTTTAATTCCGCACTGAGTCAGGGCACTCACCTGGTCTTTCATAAGAGAAATAAGAGGTGAAATTACAAGGGTAACACCGCTGAGCATAAGAGCAGGCACCTGAAAACAGATAGATTTACCCGCACCCGTGGGCATAATGCCCATAACATCTCTGCCTGAAAGAATGGAATCAATAAGTTCTTCCTGACCTTCTCGGAATTCACTGTAACCGAAATACTTGTTTAAAACTTCAAATTTATCCAAGGGGAATTGCCTCCTGATTAAAGGAAAAAATATTTATACAAAAAATCTCTTTTTTATCCATCTTCTTATTCCCTTGCTTAAATAGCAGTAGCAAAGGAAGGCTACGACTGTGATAAGACAAAGAGAAACGATAATGCCGATTTCGAGAATAATCACCAGATCCGTTGCCGCCGACACAAGAGCCGATGAAATAAATATACTTACCGCAAGGCAGGTGAAAATATAAAACAGTTTATATACCCAGTGCCTTTTCTTTTTTCTTGTCCAAAGCATATATGTAAGAACGAGAAATGAATTGAAGATAACTGTGGGCAAAGCGCAGTTGAAAAACCACTCACCGGCGAGCAAATAGGATAAAATCCACAGATAAAGAGCCGAAGCCACAGTATCAAAGCCCCACATAAGAAAGGGTTTGAGTTTCTTTGTGAAAAAGGGAAATACGAATATTATCCACAGAAAAAAACTTGTTGCACAGATGTAAAGGGACCAGAAACTCTGGGTGAAGAAAAAGATATTGAGAAAGAAGCAGACGATGTTTGGTATAATCATAACCGCCGAAATCAAACCTGCAACAAAACGCTTTGTTACTTCATTGGGAATATAGGTTTCACTTGCAAAGGGAGTTATGACATCCTCACTCTTTTCCTGCTTGTTGGGATTTATAACGGGAGTATTGCACAAAGCACATTTTGCGGCACTGTCATCGAGTTCGACACCGCAGTTAACACAGTATGACATTTTATTTTTCTCCTTTAAAATGACGTAAAGCAACTCAATCTCTGTTACTTTCAATTTTTACGTGAACGCCCATTTTAACAAAACGGGTGAAAAATTCTCTTTCGATATCACTTTCTTCATAGCGGTTTGAAAAAGTGAAAGTCAGTTTGTCGCCAAGGGAAGTCACGCCGCAACGGGCTCCGTTGACAAGACCTGCACCCGTGAAAAAATAGAACTTTTCAATATGAGCCGCCATTTCCTCGGGGGCAAGAACGGGGCCGATGTTTGAAATAAGGGATGAGGTTGTCTGTTCTGCCGTTATCATAAACGAAATGCCGACACCTAAATTTTTAATGGGCAAAGGCAGAATCTTTGCAAGGGGATTTTTCTCAATTTTGAGGTTTGCTGTCATAAGGGAATTGAGAAGTTTCGGGTCATTGGCAAGTTTGAGCTGTAAAGAAACCGTCCTCACAATTTCCTCAAAAGTATATTCGCCAAGGTTGGGATCAATTTTAACACGAAGGCAAAGAACAAAGTTGCGAAGAGTTTGCGAAGGAAAGGCTTTTCTTAAATTAACGGGAATCTGGATGCAGATTTCTTTTTGCTTTTTACATTCACGCAGTTGCTTACGGTAGTGAACATCAAGCATAACTGCCGCAAGTAATTCCGTAACCGTAACGCCGTATGATTTGGCAATTTCGTGAAGTTGCTTAAAAGACATAATGCCGATTGTATAATTTGAGGTGTGCTTCGGAAGTTTTGTTCCTTTTGCGTGATATACCCACTTGTCACGGCGGTTATAGGGCACTTTAGATGAAGCGTATTTGACGTATGCATCTTCAAGTTCTTCCGCTTTCGGCGCCTCGTTTACATCAAGCACCATACTGTTGCAGGGTATCTCATAACCGCAAATACGCAGATACTCACCGATTAAAGTTAAAAGGAAAACCGCAGCACCGTAACCGTCGGCAAGAGCGTGATAAACTTCAAGGTTAATTCTTCTGCCGTGATAGTAAAGTCTGAAAAGGAAACCGTTGTTTTCCTTAAACTTTACACGGTAGCAAGGATTTTTAATATCGGGTATAACTTCGGCTTCGTTCGGATTCTTTTCAAAATAAAACCAGAAAAAGCCACGTCTTATGCGAACGTTGAAAGACGGTATTCTTTTCAACGTTCTGTCAAGGGCGGTTTTGAGTTTTACGGGGTCAACATCTTCTTTCAGTTCGGCACCGATACGGTAAATATTAGACCAGGCAGTTGAATTCTGACCGGGAAAAATCTTTGCCGCATTATCAAGTCTGAACCATTCAAATGTGTTTTTCGTCATAATACAATTCCTTTAAAGAGCAATATTTAAAATATTATACTACATAACTTTCTTCAATACAATAGCAAAATTAAAAAAGCAGAAAATATCCCGCAAATAAAGGGAATTTTTCTGCTTTAACGTTAAATTTTTTGGTAAGCGAGTCTTTCGTCGCCGTCTTCAAGATAGATTATGCCGCAGTAGGTGTAGCCGAGTTTTTTCAGCATATTCTGCATTACGGTGTTGTCACGGTGAGTATCAATTCTGATGTTGCCTTTTCGGGAATACGCCCACTCCATCATAAATGTGCCGACACCCTTGACAGAGCCGTCGGAGGCGATTCTGTGCACAACAAAATAAGGGTCATCGCTTAACCACTTTCCGCCGTCAATGACTTTATAGGTCGGATCCTCGCCCTCAAGCAGAGCAAAAACACCGACAATTCTTCCCTTTTCGGTGCAGACGTAACTAACACCTTCCCTTATATCTTTTTCAATAAGTGAGGGCAGAGGCTTAAAGTCTTTCCATTGATTAGGGTTCCCCGTTTCTGCCATAAATTTTCTTGCGGCGGCATAGACGGAAAGAACGGTTTCATAATCGTCTCGGGTTGTTTTTCTTATCTCAAATATATTTTTCATCGGGAACATAACCTGGTATTGTTTTAAGTTTAAAAGCGTTGAGTTTGTTAAGATAGTCTATTCTTTCCTTCGTCTTTGCGTCTTCGCAGATACCTGTCCTGATATACTTATCAAGTACGGCATACTTAAAGCCGAGTTTATCCTCATCGGTATAGCCGCAAAGCCCGTCAGAAGGCACTTTGACAACAAGATTTTCAGGCAGACCGAGATGTTTACCGACTTCGATAACCTCTGCAACGGTAAGATGAGCAAGAGGGCTGAAGTCACCTGCGCTGTCACCGTATCGTGTTGAATAACCCACCCAATCTTCCGAAAGGTTGCATGTATTGGCAACTCTGCCGTTCAGACTCTGGGAAAAAGCATAAACGGTGGTCATTCTGACTCTTGGTGCAAGGTTAATTTTAGTCTGCTCCCCTACTTCAAGTCCGCAATCATTCATACCTTTGATAACACCCTCATAGGCATCTCTGATGTTGCAGATATAGTGCTTTATGCCGAGAAAAGAAACAAGTTGTTTTGAATCGGCAATATCCTTTTGCTCACCGTTAGGCATAAGTATGCCGATAACTCTGTCTTTGCCCAGAGCCTTTACACACAGTGCCGCCACAACTGAGGAGTCTTTACCGCCGGAAATACCGATAACGGCGTTACAGCCCCTGCCGTTTTCCTCAAACCACTCCTTTATCCAATCTATACAGCCTTGAGTCACTTTTTCCACATCAAACATTTAAGACACCTACTTTGAGTTTTTTTATTATTATACACCTTTAAAATTAAGATGTAAAGAAGAATATTTTCTTAAAATAATATTGAAATCAGGGTGAAATTATTATATAATGAATAGGTAAAATTTTTGAAAAGAGGATGATTATATGAAGAAGTCACACATTGTTGCAGGTGCACTTGTAACTGCTGCTGCCGTCGGCAACGCAGTTCATGCGGCAACATTCCGTCCCGAAAAGAAAGAGCCCGTTACCCTTGACAGAGATTCAATTGACGTTGACAGTTACCGCAGAAATCTTTCAAAGGCAATTCAGTTCAAAACAATTTCATCAAGAGATTCCTCAAAGGTTGACTGGGACGAATTCAGACGTTTCCACGCATTTCTTGACGAAACATATCCCCTTATTGCAGAAAAACTTGAAAAGGAAGTTATTCCTCCCGCAAATCTTCTTTACCGCTGGAAAGGTACGAGAGATGACCTGAAACCCATCGCACTTCTTGCTCATCAGGACGTTGTACCCGTTTCAAAGGGTACTGAAGGCGATTGGGAACACCCTGCTTTCGAAGGTTACGATGACGGCGAATTCGTTTGGGGCAGAGGCGCTCTCGATATGAAAAACCACCTTATCGCAGTTATGGAGTCCGTTGAAGCACTTCTCAAAGACGGCTTCCAACCCGAAAGAGATGTTTATCTTCTTTTCGGTGATAACGAAGAAGTTGTTGCCAACGATGAAAACGGCGCAAGAGATCTTATGAACACCCTTAAAAGCAGAGGTGTTGAACTTGACTGCGTAATCGACGAAGGCGGTGCAATTCTTCCTCTTAATATTCCCGGTGTGCTCAACGGCAAATATCTTGCAGGTGTAGGCGTTGCCGAAAAAGGCTATGCAGACATTGAAATTACCGTTAACGCAAAGGGCGGTCACTCCTCGCAGCCTCCCGAACACACGGCACTCGGTCAGATGGCAGAAGTTATCAGAGATCTTGAAAACCATCAGTTCAAGGCTGCTTTCAACGAAAGTATGAACTCACTTATGGATTCAATTGCAAGAGAATGCACCTATCCCGTGCGTCTTATCACCTGCAATCTTCCTCTTCTTAAGCCTTTACTTCTTGAGGTTTGCAAGAAGATACCTTTCGCCGCCTGTCTTGTAAGAACAACAACCGCCGTTACGATGGCTCAGGGCAGTCCTGCCGCAAACGTTCTTCCTCAGAAGGCTTCCATCACTGTTAACTTCCGTGCTATGCCCGGCACAACAAAGCAGGATCTTGTTGACCACATCAGAAGCGTTGTGAGAAACAAGGATATTGAAATCAATGTTCTCAATGCAAAAGAAGCATCAAGATTCTCCCCCACCGATTCAAGAGCATTTAAAATTATCGGCGACATCTGCCGTGGTCTTGAACCTGCAGCAATCGTTGCTCCCTATCTCGTTATGGGCGGCACCGACTCCTATCATTACGAGGATATTTGCGAAAACATTTTCCGCTATGCTCCTTTCAGAGTTGATGTGGGTCTGCTTCGTTGCACTCACGGCACCAACGAAAGACTTCCCGTTTCCTGTATGGAAGATGCAATCGTATTCTTCAAAAACTACATCAGAAGAGCAAGTGCAGAATAATACACACGGCAGGCAGTTAATTTCTGTCTGCCGATTTTTTAGTTGCAGAATATAATCTAAACATTTACCTGTTCTTTTTTATATCAGCGGCAGATAATTTCATATCAAACAGCCCAAAATTAAAGCCACCGCAGAAGCGATGGCTTTAACTTATTTATTTGATTTTGACGCTCTTAACCGAACTGTAAGCACCGTAAACTTTTGCACCGTCAACTGTTTTGT
>CAYNIN010000011.1:0-38406 GCA_964397395.1 uncultured Faecalibacterium sp. | reverse complement strand
TCTCTACCATCATCTATTCACGCACAAGTAGAGCCTTGGTGATTAAGCGGAGCAATTTGCTCCACTTAATTTTTTGTCCCTATTGTACCTCAACCATATCATAACAGCCCAACTTTTGCAACAGAGAGTATGTTTAATAAAAAAATACTGTACAAATCGAAAAAGATGTGATATAATGTGTCAAAAGAGGACAATACTTATCCCTAAAATCAGGAGGAATAATTATGAAAAATATTAAAAGGATTTTATCCGTTGCTCTCGTGGTGTTCGCCGTTCTTACTCTCTTTACCGCCTGCGGCCCCACTCCTCAGGAACAAATTGTCGGCACATGGAAAGATTCAACAGGCTCAACAGGCTACACTTTCAACGAAAACGGTACTTGCTCAATTACATACATTGATGTTAATATTTCAATTTTGGGCTTTGAATATGACGGTTCAATTGACGGCGTATATACCATTGAAAAAAGAGCAGACGACAACTACTATGTAACAATTACTTACACTGTTCTTTCGAAGAGTGTAACGGAAGATTATATGTTTGTTGTTGAAGATGCCGCACTTACCCTTACAGATACGGCAGACAACACAGTTACTACTTATATCCGTGCTACCGATACCACAACGACAGCAGCAACAGTTGCACAGTGAGAAACAAAAGGGGAGTGTTCAAGCAACACTTCCTTTCTTGTAATTTAACGAAAGGATTTGCATAACTTATTTATGCGTACTTGATATGGAAAAGACAACTAAAATTATTATCAGTCTTACGGCAGGAATTATAGCCGCCGTAGGCATAATTGCGGGTATCGGTTTCTCTCTTAACGAGGATAAATCGCCCGTTTCCGATGTTACCGTTGCGGCAACAACAGAGTCCACAACTTCAGGCGTGACCGTTGCACCCACAACGGAAAGTACAACGGAAAGCACAACGGAAAGCACAACGGAAAGCACCACCGTTCAGGCGGATATCACTTCTGCAATTATCGGCAAATGGACGGACAGTGCCAATATGAGCGGCTACGAGTTTTTTGCAGACGGAAGCGTTGAAATGACCTATGTTAATCTGACGATTCCCATTATCAACCTTCCCGTAAACGGCACTTCAAAGGGTGTCTACACCTTAGAGGGAAATACTCTTACCACGAAATTTTCAATCTATTCCGCAACCATTGACAATACCTATACCGTGTCTGTTGAGAATAATACTCTCACAATGTATGACAGAGAAGACGGCGATACTGCGACCTATACAAAAACCTCTTCCGAAGGTCAGACCACTACGGCGCAGGGAAGCGACGAGTATATCTCTTATGCCGACGAAATTATCGGCACCTGGACAAGAAATGACGGTAAAGTTACCTATAACTTCAAGGAAAACGGACTTCTTGGAGTAGAACTTTCTTCGGCAAAAGTCAATGTTCTCGGTAACTCGGAGGTTACGGGAAGTTACAGCGGTGTATTCCTCACCGACGAAAACTCGTTGATTATTCAGTATAGTGTTGGTGAGACGAAAGTAACGGAAATTCACACCTTCTATCTTGAAAAGAACAAACTGACCCTTACCGACTCCGCAGGTGACAGCACCTATTTCACAAGAGAGGGCACCTCGGTCACTTCAACATCTTCCGCCGCTTCAAACGGTATTATCGGCAAGTGGAGTGACGGTGCAAATATGAGCGGATACGAATTTAAAGAGGGCGGCGTTGTTGTGCTGACCTATCTCAACTTTACCGTACCCGTTATCAATATGCCCATAACGGGCACTTACAACGGCTCATACTCCGTTGCAGGCGATACGGTGACAATCAGTTATTCGATTTACGGTAACTCTATTGTTGATACTTATGAATATGAAGTAAGCGGTAACACCCTGACGCTTCTTTCGCCCGACGGCGATATGTCAACCTATATCAGAAACTGAACATTAAAGCACCCGTGAAAAAATTACTTCACGGGTGCATTTTTGCTTTATTCTGCCAAAAGGGGTGCCGTTTTCGGAGAAAAAGGCGTCAGTCGCAAGACTGACGGATGAGGTTGCTTGCCTTACCTAAAGAGAAGGCAAAGAACCTCAAGGGAAGGCACCCATCCGCCATAGCTTACGCTATGCCATCCCCTTATGTATAATACTCTCTTAACTGATTGGCTCTTTCTTCAAGTTCATTCTTTTCATCATATAACACACGAAGCAGAGTGTTCAGTCTTTTAATTTCACTGCAGTTGTATTTTTCCCGTGCCTTTACAAGTCTTGCACGGCAGTCCTCGATGGCTTCTTTCTGAATCCTTATCGAATTTTCATATTCCTTACCTAACTCCTGCAATGTTAATGCCATTAAATTACCTGCCTTTCCTTTCTTTAATTTAGGCGACTTATGTCGCTTTACCGAAAATAAGATAGTCCGTTGTCACACAAAAACACAGTGCAATTTTCTGAAGTTGCTTTACGGTGATGCTTTCTGCGTCTTTTTCAAGTTCACTGAGCCTTGATTCGCTGATACCCGTCATCAGACTTACGTCTTTGACCGTCAGTTCCTGTCTTTTTCTCAGATAAGCAATTCTTCCCGAAATTTTCTCCAAATCGCAACTGCTCCTTGAGGCGCTCACATTTTTTATGATGAGTTTATCCTTTGAGGAAAAACTGCTGCCGAAACGGTACTCAACGGCATATTTCAGTTTGTCATAGAGAATGTCGTTAATCTTGTTAAGGCGCCTTGAAACAGTCGAGGGGTCAAGTCCTAACTTTTCGGCAATTTCTTTGTTAGAATAACCCTCATACCACCTGAGTTCAACCAACAACTTGTCCGACGAAGAAAGTTCACGGCGTATGACTTTTCTTACAAGTTCATTGAGTTCGGCTTTTCTTTTTCTTAATAAGTAGCCCTCAACGCTTTCTTTTACCGTCCCTTGCCAGAGCGAAAAGGCTTCTTTTGCGGCTATATAATCGTTTTCGGCAAAACTGTTTGCGTACAGGGGACACACCTCCTTTTTTGAAATGTGGTGACAACTCACAACAAAAAGAACATTTGTTCTATATTTAATTTTAGAAGTAAAAAATCACGGTGTCAATAGAAAAATGTTTTTCGGGAAGCAAACTCCGTATATTTGGATTTTGTTTATATTTTGAAAAAATTTTAGTTACTTTTTAGGCAGTTAGGGTATAAGTGTAAAAGGTAAGAATGCATATTGCCGTTTGCCGTAAGGGTCTTGCAATTCAAATTTATTTCTGAAAGGGCAACTTATTATAAAAATGACTTGCTTTTTTGTCCCGAATGGTATACAATAAAAGGCAATATGACCGTATTAGTGCGGTATGAAATATTATCAAATTAACAGTAAAGGATGAACCCAATGGCAAAACAGGAAAAAACCGCTGCTGAACTTTACCGTGAGGAGAGAAAAGCACGTATTGCAAAAGCAGCAAAGAAAAACGCAAAAAAATCCCATAACGTAACAATTTCAAAGGGCACACAAAAAGCAATTGCAGTGCTTCTTGTTATCGCTCTTGTTGCAGGTATTGTAGGTTTCTCAATCAGCAATTCAGGTATGCTTGAAAGAGGTGACGTTGCCCTTAAAATCGGTGACACCGAAGTTACAAAGGCAGAGTACAGTTATTACTACAACTCAATTTTCTCAAATTATTTCAACAACTCCTATTATTATGACTACTACTATGGCAGCGGTTACGGTGCTATGTATACAGGCTATGACTATTCGGTTTCGCCCGATACTCAGTCATATTCAGGTGAAATTGAAGGCGTAGATAACCCCATGTGGACAGACTACTTCAAGCAGAGCGCTCTTGAAAGCCTCAAGTATGTTAAGGGTGCCGTTGCTTACGCAGCAGAAAACGGCATTGAACTTGACGAAGAAGATTTGGCAGAAGTTGATGAAACAATCGAAAGCATCGAAACAGCCGCAGACGAAAGCAACTATTCAACTGCCGCTTATCTTCGTGCATACTACGGCAAGGCTATGACCCTTGATATGCTCAGAAAAATCTGTGAAGAACAGTCTCTTACAAACAAAGTTCAGGAAGTTGTAACTGCAGAATATGCAGAAGCATACTCCAAAGATGAAGTTGAAAATACTTTCAAAGAAGATCTTGAAACCTACGGTGCGGTTTCACTTCGCAGTTATGTAATCGAGGCTGAAACCGTAACAGTTGAAGCTGAATCCGAAGATGAAGAAGATACAGAAGAAGTAACTGACGAAACAATGGCAGATGCCAAGGCTGAAGCAGAGGCTTTTGCCGCCGCAGTTACAGACGAAGCATCTTTCAAAACCGTTGCCGCACAGTATGAAAAAGAAGCAGGCACCGAAACTTATGCAGAATTTGAAACTGATGACAGCCTCACTCTTTCAGAAGACGTAACTTATGAGGATCTTTATTACGATTCATACGATGAAGACCTCTGCACATGGGCTTTCAACGAAAAAACAGAAAATAATGAAACTTACATTCTTGAAAGCGACGGCGAAGGCTACACCGTATATATGATGGTTGACCCCGTTCACCATGCTCCCGACGAACTTACCTATGACGTAAGACACATTCTTCTTAAGTTCACAGAATCAGAAGACGAAACAGAAGAAACTGAAGAAACCGAAGAAGAAACAGAAGAAGAAACAGAAGAAGTCAAGGCAGAAATGCTTGATACAAGCAAGTATGAAGACGTTGTTATTGACATCGACGTTGACCTTGAAAACACAACAGAACCCGCACTTTACAACAAAATTCAGGATATCCTTATTAAATATCTTGACGGCGACAGAACAGAAGATTACTTCGCTGAACTTGCCGCAGAATACACCGAAGACTCCAACGGAGAAGACGGCGGTATCTACGAAGACGTAACCCTGGGCTATATGGTTTCCGAATTTGAAAATTGGGCAATTGAAGACGGCAGACAGTACGGTGATGTTGGTATCGTTGAAACAACTTACGGTTATCACATTATGTACTACATCGGCTCCGAAGTTACAACTTGGGAAGACACAATCAGAAATGACCTTGCTTCCGCTGAGTATGAAACCTTCATTTCCGAACTTGAAGAAGGCGAGAATGTTGCGATTTCAGGCGAAGATGAAGAAGTTCTTCTTTCCGTTGAAGAATTCACCGTTTCTCTTGCTAAAACTCAAATCAGAAACATCAACTCAAGCAGCTCATCTTACTGATAACCGCAAGGGGAAAACTAAGTTAAGGAGAGTGCATAATTATGATGCCAAAATCAATGATAAAAGGAATTTGCATATTCCTTGCAGCGCTTATGATACTCAGTGCCGTTGCCGTACTCGTTCAGGTTTTTGCCCTTGATGAAAACCTTATTGTAAATTACGTCAGTCCCGCAACGGGTGACAGTATTACGGACGTGGTAATACCTGCAGGTGTGATTTTACTTGCCGTTCTTGCCATAGGCATCTGCATTTTTCTTCCTAAACTCAAAGCAAAAAGGGAAGACGAAGAATAAAATAAACAGTCGGTCTTGTTAAATCATACAAAGGCCGACTTTCTTTTTTGTGTGTATTGACAGTTTTATTAAAAGGTGAAAAATGTTAAAATAAAGTATAAATTTATATGGGAGAGATTAAAATGAAAAAAGCAATTGCTTTACTTCTCACATTCACCTTGCTTTTCGGCATCTGCGTTATAGGCGTATCGGCAGAAAATGAGGAAGAATATACAGAATATCCTGTTATCCTTGTTCCCGGATATACTTCATCTTATCTTTACAGTATAGACGAAGAAACAGGGGAAAAGATACTACAGTGGAGTGACCTTGTGGCTCAGATAGGTTCTGCCGCAGGCGGAAGCACCGATGCAATTTTAAAAGATTTTGCAACATATCTTCTGGCAGGAGATGTTGATCCCGTTGCAAAACGTCTCGGTGAGGGCTTCAACAGAATTTTCGCCAAAGTTGCCATGAACGGTGACGGCGAAAGCGTATACGACCTTTATCCTCTTGAAACATCTGCCGAGGCTACAAACTATGCCAATCTTATGGCTGAATATCCCGACGGCGAACTGCAGTTCGAAAAAGAGATAATGGCAACCCTTGCAGAAAAGGTAAGTTACGAAAACCTTTATGTTTTCTCTGACGATTTCAGAAAAGGCGCAATTGATGCCGCCGATAATCTTAAAGTTTATATTGACGATGTTATTTCCTATCACAACACACTGAGGGCCGCAAAGGGCGAAGCCCCCATTGATAAGGTTAACCTTTTTGCCGTTTCCTACGGCGGTCAGGTTGCAGGCACTTATCTGACTCTTTACGGCTATGAAGGCAAGGTCAACAATGCCGTTCTCACCGTGCCTGCTCTGGGCGGTGCAGGAATTGCCTATGACTTTTTCAATATGGACATTCAGTTTGATGAAGACGTACTTCTCACCTTTATTCAGCACGGCGGTGTCATGGATGAAAATTACAACATTTTCCTTCAGGCAAATCAACTCGGTTTCCTTGATGAACTCGTAGTTGCCCTTATGGGTTACGTATACGAAACTATCGGAAAATGGGGAAGCCTCTGGGACTTTATCCCCATAGAATATTACGAGGAAATCAAAGACAAGTGGCTTGATGAAACCGAAGACGCAGGTCTTATTGCAAAAAGTGACAGAATGCACTATGAGATTATGTCACCCGACGGCGAAAACTACTATGCCAAAGGTTTTGAAAGAGCGCAGGCGGTTGGCACCAACATCTATATTATGGCAGGCTATGACAATAAAATCGTAACGGGTATGAACGTTTCTTCCGATGCGATTATTCCCGTTTCGGGTGCAACGGGCGCCACCGTAGCAGAGTTAGGAAAGAGATTCGCCGACGGCTATGTTCAAGCCGTTGATACGGGCTTCTATCAGGTTTCACCTTCAATGACCGTTGACGCTTCAACAGCCTATCTTCCCGAGCATACCTGGTTTATCGAAAACTATTATCACGGTATGACTGCAATGGACGAATACACCTATTCGCTTATGCAGAAACTTCTTCTTTCCGATGAAAGTTATGACGTGCACTCTTTTGAGGAATATCCTCAGTTCCACGCAACAACAAACGCCTCACACACAGTTTTTGCAGACTTTAACGGCAAAGCAGAGGGCTATGTTTCTTCCGAAGATACTGCCCTTACCGTAACAAATCTTTCAAAGGAAAGCACAGTGCTTGTAAATGCCGTAACTGTCAGCGGACTTGATATTGAGTTTAATTTTATACCCTTTATTCTTGAACCCGGTGCAAGCAAGGAAATCGGTTTTGACGGTGAAATTCCCGAAGTGAGCCTTAAAAACTTTGAAGTTACCGTCACTTACTGTATGGATACTTTCACTCCCATTGATTACAGAACCTTTGATTTCACCGTAATGAACGGCGAAGCGGTGGAGTTTGACAGTGAAAATCCCGTAACCGATGCAGATTATCCTGCCCTTGTTGATGACGTACTTCCCGAAGATATTAACGAAATTCTTTCAAGAGTAGGCGTCAAGGGTATCGTTGCAACGGTTTACAATATCGTTTACAAAATGATTTACTATATCACTTCTCTCGTTGCGTTTTTCAAGAGTTTTTAAAAACTAAACAAAGTATAAAACCTCCCTTTTCTGCTAATAATATAAGCAGTAATCAAAGGGAGGTGAATTCATGCACAACGAAGGCGTAAGATGTACTGTTAACGAATGTGAATATCACGTTGAATGTGACAAATGCAGACTTGATAAGATTGAAGTTACACATGAAAAGACAGGTGCAGATTCAATCGCAATTCCTCATTTCTGCAAAAGTTACCAGAAAAAGAACTGATTTCAGATTAAAAAAAGCAGATCGTCAAAGTATAAGAAAACCACCCGAAGAACAGTAATCTTTCGGGTGGATTTTTAGTGATATTCCGTGCTGTGCAAAGGTGATATTAGGCTGTTTTATTCGCCTTAACTATGATATTGTCACATTATACCCACTTGAGTTTATACATAACGTGAGCGCCGAGAATTGAAAGGATAACACCTGCGAAGATAAGCACACCGAAGTCCATACCGGGCACAAAGGCTAAAATAAGAGCACAGGCGACAATGGGGAAAACAGATATTTTCCAATGCTTAACGAAGTAAGAAGCGGCAAGGGCACCGAAAACCGTAAGAGAAACCTGCTCAAAGGCGGGTTTGAGAGCCTCGCTGTTCATAAGTTCGCTGAAAGCAGGGTTAAGAGCGAAAGCCATAACGCAGACGGCGATGATGATTGTTGTAACAATTGAAGAACTTGCAATGGCAATTGTTTTGATAACGTCGCCTTCTTCGGAGTTTGAATTAACGTCGGCACTTTCAACTGCATTAAGTGCACAAGGAAGTTTGAGGTTTGCAATGTTACCCGTAATAAATGAGAGGTAAGTTGCACCGGGGCCTAAAAGAGGGGAGTATGTAATAACCTCAATAATGCCTGTAATTGGGAAAATGATAATGGCAAGAAGACCTGAAAGAATTGTTGAAGTTTCGGGCCAGCCGTGTTTGAGTGAAACGGCAGTGGGCACTGCAAGGAAAACTATAAGTGCGATAAGGCTCCACACTCTGCCGCTGAAATGAACTGAATCTGTATAACTTTTCTTATTCATTATTCTGCCGCCTCCTTAATATCTCCACTCAATCTGTGCCGCTTCGGGTGCAAGAAGACAAATTGCAACAACAACTAAAATTGCAAGCACCATACTTACGGGCAAAGCCAGAGCGTCAATCCAGTTTTTCTTAAGTTTCTTGTTGATAAGGGAGAAGATGAGCATAAATGCAATTGAACTTACAATTGCCGTGACGGAAAGCACACCGCTGCCGTCGGCAACAATGTCTTCTTTGCTTGAGCCCACACCCGTAATACCGCTTGCAAGGAAGGCGGCGATAATACCGATAAATGCGGCGGCGGAGATAACGTCAACCCACTTGTTGTTTTTATTTACGGCACCTGAAACGGTTTTCTGAATTTTCTTTGCAAGAAGGGGCACGAGAATAATGGGAAGAAGACTGCCGATAGTCATAACCCAAGCAACTGCGGCGAAAACTTTTTCGTCGTTGATGGTTGTAACATCTGCCGCTCTCAGAGCCGCTTCCGCAGCAACGGTTTCATAGGAAATTGAGCCGATAACCGTCAGTCTTATCCAGGGAAGAACATAACCGAGAGTTGTGGCAAGGGCGATAACCGTAACGGCGATACCCAGTGCAGGTGCGATAGAAAACAGTGCACTTGAAGTTACGGTGTTTTTGAGTTTTTCCGTTGTGATGCCAAGTTCCTTGCCTCTTGTCCATGCCTTTTTCAGAAAGAAAAGGGACTGAATAACAACAAAAGCAACGATCATAAATGCAAGGGCATACATCATCGGACTTGTTTTGAAGTCTGTGAACATAATTAAACCTCCGTTTTTCTTTTTGTTATTTTACATCATACCATTACCGAAAGATTAAGTCAATAAAATTTTTCCCGACGGAAACAAGAAAATCTTTGACATACGGGGCAAGTATGGGTATAATGTATAAAGATTAAATATATCTCTCAAAGAGGTTAAAAAATGAACGTTAAAAAAGAACACCGCAGAGCTATGGAGCCTGCAAAGATAATTGCCGCAAGTTTTTTTGCTATCATTGCTCTGGGCACCTTTCTTTTCACTCTGCCTTTTATGACAAGGGACGGTGAAGGACTTTCCTTTATGCAGGCTCTCTTTACTGCAACATCAGGCGTATGCGTAACGGGACTGACTCTTATTGACCCTGCCGTAACTCTCAGTCGTTACGGTCAGATTCTTCTTGCCCTTTTAATTGAAACGGGCGGCATCAGTACTGTTACGTTTGCCTCTTTTTTTCTTTTCGCTTTAAAGAAAAAATCCTCGCTGAAAACCGTGCGTCTTGCTCAGGAATACACTAACCTTGACCATTTTTCCGAGGTTAAATCTCTCGTAAGAGTAATTATCGTCACCGCTTTTCTTTGTCAGGCTGTCGGCGCTTGTATTCTGTGTATAAGGTTTGTCCCTGCTTACGGTGCAAAAGGCGTCTGGCTTGCCCTTTTTACCGCAATTTCCGCCTACTGCAATGCAGGTTTTGACCTTTTCGGTTTTCAGAAAGAGTTCGGCTCACTTTCATCATTCAACGGTGATATACTTGTTATGGGAACGGTAATGGCGCTGATTATTCTCGGCGGTATCGGCTTTTTCGTTGTCTATGATATAGTCCGTTACCGAAAGGATAAGCACCTGAGTCTTCACACAAAGGTAATGCTTGTCTTCACTCTTTTGCTCATAGTTTTCGGCTTTGCAGTTTTCTTTATCGCAGAATATACCAACGAGGCAACTCTCGGCAGTATGCCTTTAAAAGAAAAAATAATTGCGGCTCTTTTTCAGTCCGTGACTTCAAGAACGGCAGGCTTCACTTCCGTTGATATTTCCTCAATGCGTGATATTTCAAAAATTGTTATGATGCTTCTTATGTTTATAGGTGCAGGCAGCGGCTCAACGGCAGGGGGTATTAAAGTTACAACCTTTGCCATTATTATGATGAGTGTTGTCAGCGTTGTCCGCAACAGAGATGAAACAATAGTTTTCGGTCACAGAGTTGACAGAAAAAGCGTGTCAAAGTCACTTTCAATTGCAGTTCTGGGCTTAATGTTCGTCTTTGTAACCTGCTGTATTCTTTTTATTGATAACCCGAATACTGACGGAATAAACGTCTTTTTCGAGGCACTTTCTGCTTTCGGCACAGCGGGTATCACCTGCGGAGTTACGGCTTCTGTGGGCATTCTCGGTCAACTTGCCCTTATTATCACAATGTTTATCGGCAGACTCGGACCTATCTGTTTTGTAATCGCCCTTAATATAAGAGGCGGTGACAAGTCGGGAATTATAAGACCCGAAGGCAGAATAATGGTAGGTTAATATTATGCGTTTTTTCGTCATATACTTCTTCAGGTGATATATATGAACGAAAACAAAAAGAATGATTTTTACTTCCCCGTACTTTTGTGGCAGACGGTGCTTTCGGCTCTGGCGGTGCTGATGATTTTTCTTGTGAGTTCTTCCGAAGAATTTAAAGAGGAGTTTTCTTCTTTTCTGTCTTCCGACCGTCAGGGTCAGGAAATTCAGACTGCCATACTGACGGCAAAAAACTATTATTTCGGCGAAAGCGAAGAAACCGATTTGCCGCAGCAAGATACCTTTGTTCTTCCTGCAGGCGGTGATGACCTGACACTTTATGAGGCAACGGAGAACACGTCTTTTGCTCCCCTTTATGCAACGGCACAGATTATTCCGCCCATTGAAAACGGAAGATACACTTCACTTTTCGGCTACCGTATTAACCCCGTATCACAGGAGTTTTCTTTCCATACGGGCATTGACATTGCCGCCGACGAAGGTACGAATATCCGTGCAACCTTTTCGGGCAAGGTGACTAAAATCGGCGAAGATTCACGCTCGGGCAAATATATTTATCTCACTCACGACGACGGACTTGTCACGTTTTATTGCCACTGCAGTGAAATTCTGGCAGACGAGGGTGCCGTTATCCGTCAGGGAGAAACAATTGCTCTCGTTGGCTCAACGGGTTGGTCAACGGGGCCTCATCTTCATTTTGAAGTGAGAAAAAACAATATAAGATACAACCCCTTATACCTTCTGGAAAATGATTGCTGAAGTCGGAAATGTACCGATAAAAATCAGTTTTCCCTTTGCCGCCCTCGTTGTGTTTATGCTCATTTTTTGCAGGGAAGATGTGGTGATGATGTCCCTTCTGTCTTCCTTTATCCATGAAAGCGGACACCTTGTTTTTATGCTTGTTTTCGGTGAAAGGCCGGGTAAAATTGAACTTGGCATCTTCGGTATGCGTATTGACCGACAAGGTACACAGAACCTCTCATATAAAAAGGAAATATTTATTTCCCTTGGGGGTATAATTTTCAACCTTGCCTTTTCTCTTTTGTGTTTTATCCTACACCTTATAACAAAAGATTACCGCCTTTATTTTCTCATAGCCGTCAACCTTATGATAGTTCTGATAAACTCTCTGCCTTCGGGCATTCTTGATACGGGCAGAGCACTCAGGTGCTTTCTTCTGATGTATATGAGAGAAGAAAAAAGTGAAAAAATATTCGGAATTATTTCATATTTGTCTGTTATACTCGTTTCGGTTTTCACTCTGTGTTACACGGCGTTTTGTTCGGTGAACATCAGCTTAATAGTGCTTACTTTTTATTTATATACAGTCACAATTCTGAAGAAATGGAGTTAAACAATGGTTAGTAAAGAAGTTCAAAAAATTCTGCCTCTGGTACAAAAACCGGGACGGTACACCGGCGGAGAATTAAACAGTGTGCAGAAAGATAAAAAAGATGTTTCTTTGAGATACGCTTTCTGTTTTCCCGACAGTTACGAAATCGGTATGTCCCATCTGGGAATAAAGATACTTTATTCTCTTTGCAATGAAAGAAAAGACGTCTGGTGTGAAAGAGTTTTTGCCCCTTGGCACGATATGGAAAAGGAAATGAGAGAAAGAAATATACCTCTCTTTGCCCTTGAAAGCGGTGAGCCCGTAAAAGATTTTGATATGATCGGCTTCACTTTGCAATATGAACTCTCATACACCAACATACTCAATATGCTTGACCTTGCAGGTCTTCCCGTAAGAGCAAAGGACAGAAAGGGTCTTGCTCCCATTGTTGTCGGCGGCGGCCCCTGTGCCTGCAATCCCGAGCCTATTGCAGACTTTTTTGACCTGTTTATGCTCGGTGACGGCGAAGAAGTGACCAATGAAGTTATCGACCTTCTCATTGCTTGTAAAGAAAAGGGCAGTACCAAAGAAGAATTTCTTACCCTTGCCGCACAGATAAAGGGCGTCTACGTGCCCTCACTTTATGAGATTGAGTATAACTGCGACAATACAATAAAAGCTGTGGTGCCGAAAAATAACGCTCCCGAAAAGGTGACAAAGAGAATTATCAGTGACCTTGACTCTGTTTACTATCCCGATAAGTTTATCGTGCCCTTTGTTGAAGTTGTTCACGACAGAGTGGTACACGAAATTTTAAGAGGGTGCATAAGAGGCTGCCGTTTCTGTCAGGCAGGTTTCCTTTACCGACCCATAAGAGAAAAGTCCGCCGAAACCGTCAACAGTCAGTGCAAGGCTCTTTGTGAGAGTACGGGCTACGATGAAATTTCACTTTCTTCTCTTTCCACGAGTGACTATACCCACCTGGAGCAGCTGATGGAAAGACTCCTTTCCTGGACAGAGGACTACAAGGTTAACATTGCTCTGCCCTCACTGCGTGTTGATAACTTCTCGGAAAAACTTATGTCCTATCTTCAGAAAGTACGCCGAAGCGGTCTTACCTTTGCCCCCGAAGCAGGCACGCAAAGACTCCGTGATGCCATTAACAAAAATGTTACGGAAGACGAGGTGCTCCGTACTGCTAAAAAGGCTTTTGCGGGCGGCTGGACGGCAGTAAAACTCTATTTTATGCTTGGACTTCCCACAGAAACCTACGATGACGTTGCAGGCATTGCCGAACTTGCCCAGAAGGTTGTCAACGAGTTTTATAAAAACCCCGACAAACCCAAGGGCAAGGGCGTTCAGGTTAGTATCAGCGTGGCTTCCTTTGTACCCAAACCTTTCACACCTTTCCAGTGGGAAGCGCAGGACACAATCGAAACTCTTACGGACAAGCAGAATCATCTTCTTTCTTCCGTTACAACAAAGAAGGTTTACGTCAGTTACCACAAGGTCAACATCAGTTTCCTTGAAGGCGTTTTTGCAAGAGGCGACAGAAGGCTCTGCGACGTTACGGAATACGCATGGAAACACGGCTGCAAGTTTGATTCCTGGGACGACAGTTTCCTTTTCGATGTGTGGCTTGAGGCTTTTGAAAAATGCGGAGTTGACCCGCTTTTCTATACAAGCAGAAAACGTTCCTATGAGGAAATTCTTCCCTGGGATCATCTTGACTACGGTATCAGAAAGCAGTTCCTTATCGACGAAAACGAAAAGGCTTATGCTTCACAGACAACACCCCACTGCCGTGTAAAATGTGCAGGTTGCGGTTCAAACAAACTTAACGGAGGTAAATGCGATGCGATGCGTGAGAGTATGGTTTAAGAAAATGGGCATGAGCCGTTACGTGTCACACCTTGATTTGATGCGTGCCATGACGAGAACTCTGCGCCGAGCAAGAGTGCCTCTGTGGTACACCGAGGGCTTCAACCCTCATCCCTATATCACTTTTACACTTCCTCTTTCACTCGGCATGGAAAGCCTTTGCGAAAGTATGGATATGAGAATTGAAGGGGACTGCACCAACGAAGAAGTTTTCGATATGCTTAAAGGCTCAATGCCCCCGGGAATTGAACTGACGGCAGTAACGGACCCTGTCCTTGACCCGAAAAATGTGGCATACGGCGAATTTGATATTTTCTTTGACTGCGAAAACAGTGCAAAAGATTTGACAAGCCTTATTGAAGAAATGCTTTCCGCCGAGGAACTTATCGTGCAGAAACTCGGCAAAAAGGGCAGACACAAGGTGCTCAAAGACATAAATCTCACAGAGCACATAAAGGAATATAAAATCGGTATTCTTGCAGACAGGGTGAAACTGACGGTGGTTTTACCCGCAGGCAGCACCACCAACGTAAACCCCTCTCTTTTAGCCGACGAGGTGCAGAAAAGAGCAGGGCAGGGGGTAAGTTACACCCTTGTGAGAAAAAGACTTATGACAGAGTCTTTGGAAGACTTCAGATAAAACATCTATCCCCGGGACACGGCTTGCCGTGCCCCGTTTTTAATGCATACTTCCAAAACCCAAGAAAACCCACAGGGTTTTTCAATAACCCACAAAAAGCCGATGCTGATACTGTTACTGATACTGTAAATGATATGTTAATGTATATGTATATGTGAACGAGAACGAACAAAAAAACATACACACATATATGGGAATATAAAAGTAATAAACCCTTAATAAATATTTAGCCTTAATATTGAAAAATCTTCCGTTTTTATGTTGATTTAATTGAAAAGATTTATTATAATAAAAGTAATATGGTTTACTGTGTCCTTGTGTGTAAACAGGGCAATATTAAATATAACAAGTCTTTATTATCGGAGGATTTTGTTTATGGCTAAAAGAGAAGATGAAAAAAGGAAAGCCGAAATGAATGCGGCTTCTCCCGAAACAGCCTCAAAGAAAAAGAGAAGAAAGAAAAAGGAGAAGAAAAAGCATCCCATACTTTTCTATACTTTTGTATTCTTTTTCTGCATTTTCGTTGCAGGTATGCTTACGGCAATTATCGTCGGCGGTACCGTATTTTCCTATATGGACGAGGGCGTTAACGGTGACAGACTTATCGACCTTGAAAGTTACAAGTACGGTCAGAGCAGAACAACAATGATGTACGCCTATGACAGCGAGGGCGAAATCGTTGAACTTACCCGTCTTTACGGCGAGGAAAACAGAGTCTGGGTTGACTATGAGGATATGCCCGAAAATCTTATCTGGGCTTTCGTCTGCCTTGAGGACAAGCGTTTTTATGACCATCAGGGCGTTGACTGGATTCGTACAATCCGTGTTCTTGTTGACCCGCAGTACGAAGGACAGGGCGGCTCCACAATTACCCAGCAGCTTATTAAAAACCTTACCGATGACAATGCAAACACTTTCTTCAGAAAGTTCAATGAAATTATCAGAGCACTCAATCTTGAAAAGTACTATTCAAAAACCGAGATTATCGAGGCTTATCTTAACACCGTTTCTCTGGGTGCAGGTTGCTACGGTGTACAGACGGCGGCAGAAACCTATTTCGGCAAAGATGTTTCGGAACTTACTCTTGCCGAATGTGCCCTTCTTGCAGGTATCACTCAGGCTCCTTACAGTCAGAATCCCTATGCGAACTATGAGAAGTGTATGAAACGAAAAGACCTTTGTCTTTACTATATGCACGACCAGGGCAAAATCAGCGACAAGAAGTATGAAAAACTTTACGGCAAAGATGTTAAAGTTCTTGAAAAAGGCTCTTCATCTTCAAGTGACAGCAGTGATACTTCCGATACCTACATTCTTTCCTGGTACGAAGAATATGTAATCAGTCAGGTCATTGCCGACCTTCAGGAAGAATATGACTATGACTATAACGAGGCGTGGCGTCAGGTTTATTACGGCGGACTTAATATTTACGCTGCCGTTGACCTTGACATTCAGGAAACTCTTGAAACGATTTACGAAAACCGTGAAGGTTTCCCGTATTCTACCTATAACTCACAGGGTCAGCTTCCCAACTCCTCGATGACCATTATGGACTACGAGGGACGCATTGTTGCCCTTGCAGGCGGTACGGGTGAGAAAACCTCCAACCGAGCCTACAACCGAGCCACAGACAGCCGTGCAAAGCGTCAGCCGGGCTCATCAATCAAACCTTTGTCCGTATACGCCCCTGCTATTGATGAAGGCCGTATTTCCGCTGACTCAATGATTCTTGAACAGGCGATAACAGTCAAGGGCAGTTTATGGCCCAAAAACTATAACGGTGACTACGGTTCAGGCGACTATGTAACCGTTGAATATGCACTTATCCGTTCACTTAATACGGTGCCTGCGAGAATCCTTTCCGAGCAACTCGGTACTACCACATCTCTCAGTTACTGCAACAATAAGTTCCATCTCAACCTCAGCGAAAGCGATAAAGACCTCAGCCCCCTTGCTGTAGGCGGCACCAATACGGGTGTTACCACACTTGAAATGACGGCGGCTTTTGCAACTTTCGGTAACGGCGGACTTTATTTCGAACCGTACAGTTATTACAAGGTAACAGACAGAAACGGCGACGTTCTTCTTGATAACACAAACAACGCAGGTCAGCAGGCAATCAAGTCTTCAACGGCTTCAACAATGCTTTCAATGCTCACCAAAGTTGTAACCGAATCCTACGGTACGGGTGCAGGCGGACGAATCGGCAGTTTCCAGACCTTTGCAAAAACAGGTACGACTTCCGATAACTGCGACAAGTGGTTCTGCGGCGGCACACCTTATTATGTTGCTTCCGTCTGGTACGGCTATGACTACCGTTCAAACCTTAACGTCGGCGGCTCAAACCCTGCAAAAACTATCTTCAAGTATGTGCTTAACAAAGTTCATTCAGGTCTTCCCTCAAAATCTTTCAGTAAGACTGCGGAAGAAGCTGCTGCAAAAACCGCTTCTGCTTCGGAATAAGGTGACGGATTATGGTGATTTTATCCGTTGACTACGGTGACGCAAGAACAGGTATTGCCCTTTGCGACAAAATGGAAATACTTGCTTCTCCCGTCAAGGTGATTTTTCAGAGTTACGAGCCGAAAGTTATTGAAGAAATCAAGACGGTCATAGGGGAGTATAAACCCGAACTTTTAGTTGTGGGACTTCCAAGAAATATGGACGGTACTCTTGGCGAGAGAGCAGAAAAGTGCAAAGCCTTTGCCGAAAAATTAGGTGAAGAAACAGGCATAAAAACTCTTATGTGGGACGAAAGACTCACAACGGTATCCGCTCACAGAATTTTAAGTGAAAACAACGTCAGAGGGCAGAAAAGAAAAAATGTTGTTGACGCAGTTTCAGCCGTGATGATACTTGAGGCTTTTCTTGCATCAAGGAAATAAAAAAATTACAGGGGACAAATGCTGCCTTATCGGATATCGGCGTGATTGTCCTCTGTGTTTTTATTTTTTAATAAACAAATCCTTAATCCCCAAAACAATAAGAAATCCGCCGAAAGCCTTTGTAAGAAATTCAGTGGGAATTAAACTTAAAAGTGAGTAACCTGCACAAATTCCCGCAATGCCCCATATAATATAAGGGCGGATAATATCCTTTTCAACAAGACCTTTTTTGCTGTAACGCATAACGGAATAAAGGGAAATGGGCAGAAAAAATAAAAGATTTATGCCCTGGGCTTCTCTTTGCCCGAGGGAGAGAAAAGAGGTAAGATAAATAATCAGTACCGACCCTGCGCCAAAGCCCATTGAGCAAAGCACACCCGACACAAAAGAAGCAATTACCGTATAAATACTCACCGCAAAATCATCCTTATTCCCGTATAAATCATAAACAGAGCAAATATCTTTTTGAGTAAATCCGTCTTGATTTTATCCATAAGATACACACCGAGGACGGCACCTGCAAAGCCGAAAGGAATATAGTAAAGGGCGTCGATGATGCGAAAATCTCCCCTTAATAAGTAAATCAGCATACTTATAAATGAAAGGGGGAGAATGACAGCGAGAGTTGTTGCCTGGGCATTTTTCTGTCCGAGCCCCTCTTTTTTCATCATCATTACTCCCACCGTGCCTGCCCCCGCACCGAAAAGGCAGTTGATGATACCGATTAAAAAACCTGAAACCCTTTTTCTCATTTTTATTCTCCGAAGAATGTTTTCTATTATTCTTTGTGAAATAGGTCGAAATATGCAAAAAATGTTCAATTGTAGAAAATAAATTCACATTTACTATTGTAAATGTAAAAAAATAGTGATATAATTGAACCATAAATGTAAGGAGGCATATTTATGGTTTGTAAATTTTGCGGCAATGTAATTGAAGATAATTCTGATTTTTGCTTTATTTGCGGTCAGAAAAACCCCAAGGATGTAAAAGAAGAAGCTGAAAACAATGACGTTTTTTCTCAGGCACCCGAAACTCAAGAGGTTAAAGAAACAAAGGCTGAAGCAGAAGTTAAAGCTCCTGCAGAAGTCGAAGTTTCTGCCGAAGTCGAAGTTTCTGCCGAAAATGCGGCAGAAATCACTGCAGAAGTTCCTGCATACACTGCTCCCGCTTCTCCCGATGCACCTGTTTACGATGCAACTGCTCCCATCTACGCACAGACAACTCCCATCTATGCACAGTCTGCTCCCGTTTATGCTCAGCAGGTAATCATTCAGCATGTTCAGGCTCCCACAGTTACAAAGGTTAAGCCTGAAAAGGATCCCAGCATCGCAACAAAGGCACAGAAGATTTTCGCAACAATCTTTTCAGCGACTTTCCTTCTTCAGTTCATCAGTTGGATCTGGTATAAAAAAGCAGACAAAGCAGGTTATGAAAAGAAAGCAACTGACCTTCTCAACTGCACAATGATTGGTCTTTGCGTATTTATGGCTATTGTTTGCCTTGTATTCGTTTCCAAGTATATGCTTTAAAATTTAAAAGAACATATTTTGAAGTATCACCTTTTGGTGATGCTTCTTTTTTTGCATATATCATCACTTCACGGCATATAGTTTCAATGAAGATTATTGAAAAGAGGACCTGAAGATGACAAATACAAGCATTTACGACTCTATCGCAAAGCGTACTCAAGGAGATATTTATATAGGTGTTGTAGGTCCCGTAAGAACGGGCAAATCCACCTTTATCAAGAGATTTATGGACGAATTTGTTCTGCCTAATATCACCGATGAAGCAAGAAGAGAAAGAGCACGTGACGAATTGCCCCAATCTTCCGGCGGCAGAACGATTATGACGACGGAACCGAAATTCATACCCGAAGAAGCGGTGAAACTCAAATTTGAAAATTCTATGGAGTGGAGTGTGCGTATGATCGACTGCGTCGGTTATGTTGTACCCTCGTCTTTGGGCTACATAGAAAACAGTCAGCCGAGAATGGTCAAAACTCCTTGGTTTCAGGAGGAAGTGCCTTTTAATATGGCGGCAGAGGTGGGCACGAAAAAGGTTATCACCGAGCACTCCACCATCGGTCTTGTGGTTACCACCGATGGCTCTATAAGCGACATACCCCGAAGCGAGTACGAGCAGGCGGAAGAACGGGTCATAAATGAACTGCGTGAAATTGAAAAGCCTTTTGTCGTTGTACTCAACAGCCGTAATCCACGCAGCAGCGAATGTAAAAATATGGCACAGGAACTGTCGGCAAAGTACGGAGTCAGTGTTGTACCCGTCAACTGTCTTGAAGTGTCTTCGGCGGAAATTGAGGCTATATTAACAAGATTGCTTTATGAGTTCCCCATAAAAGAAATGCTTATTGACTTCCCGCGTTGGATAACTCAATTGGAAAAGGGACACGAACTGAAAGAAAATATTTACTCCTCAATTTCTTCTGCGGCAACTAAACTTAAAAAAGTAAAAGATGCTGACATATTCTTTGAGGAAGTGGGGGAGAATGATAAAATTGAAAGTTGCCTTATGAAAAGTGTTGACCTTTCAAAAGGCTCCGTCAAGGTGGAAATAAAGGTTACTCCCGACCTCTTTTATAAAGTCATAAGCGAAAAGAGCGGATTTGAGATTGAAAACGACAGACAACTTATGACGAAACTTCTTTCTCTTGCCGAAATGCAGAAAGACTATGAACGCTTCAGAACGGCTCTTGATGAGGTTGAGGCAACGGGTTACGGTATAGTTATGCCCACAATGAACGAACTTTCCCTTGAAGATCCGGAAATTATGAAGCAGGGCGGACGATACGGTGTACGCCTTAAGGCATCGGCACCCTCAATTCATATGCTTAAGGCTAACATAAACACGGAAGTTGCACCCATTGTCGGAACAGAGAGTCAGTCGGAAGAACTGATTATGTACCTGCTGAAAGAGTTTGAAGAAGACCCGTCGAAAATCTGGCAGTCCAATATTTTCGGCAAAACTCTTGACAGCCTTGTTAACGAGGGACTTCACAACAAACTTTACCGTATGCCGACGGAAGCGAGAATGAAACTTCAGGAAACCCTTGAACGAGTCATCAACGAGGGCTGCAGTGGACTGATTTGCATTATTTTATAATGTAAAATACAAAATAAAATCCAAGAGGCGAGGTGCTGCTTTTCCAAAGCCCACACCTTACCTCTTGTTTTTCTGCTTAACCTTATGTTTTGCAAATATTGACAAATTCCGATTCTCGCTATATAATAATCGCAGTCAAGAGGCGTTAAGGCGGTTGGCACGCATTTCCGAAAGGGGGTGCTGCTTATGTTTTTTCCAATAACTATTACGTTACATATTTATACTTATACTGTAACGGTACAGATTAAAAGAAAAAGCAACAACCGCCACTCGGCAAAGTGACGGTTGTTTAAAAAAACACTTTAACTTAAGCTAACCGCTTTTTACGGTTACCTCTTGACTATATTATATATCATCTTTCGCTATTTGTCAACAGTGCAGATTTTCTCTGCACCGTTTTTTTTACACAAAAAAACGGCGGCAACGAACCTTTCCGTCACCGCTCGCTTAAAGCGCAATTTTCTTGGCTTCACTGAAAGGGGAACTGTCAGCTATGCTGACTGAGGGGTTAGTTATGCATTTTGCATTTTAAAAAGCCTTTTTGCATTCTCACAGCAAACATCAATAACTTCCTGTGCCGTAATACCTCTTATCTCTGCAATCTTTTCTGCCGTATATGCAATGTGAGCCGAGTCGCATCGCTGACCTCTGAAAGGTACGGGTGTCATATAAGGTGCATCGGTTTCGAGAACAAGTCTGTCAAGAGGTATGGTTTCGATTACCTCAACAGGCTTTTTCGCATTTTTAAAGGTAACTGCACCGCCCATACCGATGTACATACCGAGTTTAATTATCTCTTTTGCCATTTCCGCAGAGCCCGAAAAACAGTGCACAACGCCTTTGGGTCTGTACTTCTTGAGAATATTCAGAGTGTCTTCGTGAGCCTCTCTGTCGTGAACGATAACGGGCAAATCCACTTCGTTTGCAGTTACAACCTGACGGGTGAAAACTTCAATCTGCTTGTCACGGGGCGAAAAATCATAGTGATAATCAAGACCGATTTCACCAACGGCAACTATCTTTTTATTACGGTAAAGTTCTCTGATTTTCTCAAGGTCGCCCTCTTTCATTTCAGCCGCTTCGTGAGCGTGTACGCCGACGGCACCGTAAATAAAATCATATTTTTCACAGAGTTTAACGGTTTCAAGGCAGGAACTTAAATCACAACCGCAGTTGACAACAAACTTCACACCCTTTGAAAGAAGAGAACAGAGAAGTTCATCTCTGTCCCCGTCAAATCTGTTGTCGTCATAATGTGCGTGAGTGTCGAAAATATTTTCGTACATCATCTTACCTTTGAGCCCTCGGGCATACCTTCAACGAAAACAACCTTAACATCGTCCTCTGAACAGTCAGCGGCAAGAATCATACCTTGACTTTCAACGCCGCAAAGGGTAGCGGGTTTGAGGTTGGAAACAAGGATAACGCTCTTTCCGATAAGGTCTTCGGGCTTATACCATTTTGCAATACCCGATGCAACGGTACGGGGTGTGCCTGTGCCGTCATTAAGGGTGAGTTTAAGAAGTTTCTTTGCTCTCTTAACCCCTTCGCAGTCGGTAATTTTAGCAACACGAAGGTCAACTTTTGCAAAGTCGTCAATGCTGATTTTTGCAATACCTTCAATTTCTTCTTTTCTCTGCTGCTGCATCATTTCTTCATAACTCAAAGTCTGTGACGCTTTCTGCTGAGCCTCAATTTCTTCCATCATCTTTTCTGCATCAATACGGGCGAAAAGGGGAGTAGCAGTACCGACGTTCTTACCGCTTTCAAGTGCACCGAAAGAAGCAAGACTGTCATAGGAGTTTATATCAGAGCCAATCTGTGAAAGAATAGCCGTTGCCGTTTCGGGCATAAAAGCAGAGATGAGAACCGAAATGAAGCGGACACCTTCAAGAAGATTGTAAAGAACGGTGCCGAGTCTTTCTTTGTTTGCTTCGTCCTTGGCAAGAGTCCAGGGTGCAGTTTCGTCAATATACTTGTTGCAGCGTTTTGCAAGGTTCATAACGGCTTCGACTGCATCGGCAATGTGGTAACTGCTCATCTTTTCTTCAACCTTTTTAACTGTTTCGAGAGCGAAAACCTTAAGTTCCTCGTCAAGTGCTTCGGGTGCGGTGGGAGCCATAACGGTACCGCCGAAGTACTTGTTGGTCATGGCAACAGTTCTGTTAACAAGGTTGCCGAGAGTGTTTGCAAGGTCGGAGTTATATCTTTCAATGATTGTTCCGTAGGAGATTGAGCCGTCGTTTGCGTGAGGCATTTCGGAAAGAAGATAGTATCTTACTGCATCAACACCGATAAGTTTTGCAAGTTCGTCAGCATAAATTACGTTGCCCTTTGACTTTGACATCTTATCAGTACCGAAAAGAAGCCAGGGGTGACCGTAAACCTGCTTGGGTAAGGGTTCACCGAGAGCCATCAGCATAATGGGCCAATATATAGTATGGAAACGTACAATATCCTTACCGATAATGTGAACGTCGGCAGGCCAGTATTTTTTATACATATCACTTGAGCCGTCGGGGTCATAGCCGAGAGCCGTAATGTAGTTTGAAAGGGCGTCAATCCATACGTAGATAACGTGTCTGTCATCGAAGGTTACGGGAATACCCCATTTGAAAGAAGTTCTTGAAACGCAAAGATCCTGAAGACCCGGCTTAATGAAATTGTTGAGCATTTCCTTCTTTCTGCTTTCGGGATAGATGAAACTGTCGTTACTTTCGATATATTCTTCAAGTTGTTTCTGATACTTTGAAAGACGCAGGAAGTATGCTTCTTCCTTGGCACATTTCACTTCGCCGTCGCAGACGGGGCACTTGCCGTCCTTGAGTTGCGACTCTGTCCAGAAAGATTCGCAGGGAGTACAGTAAAGACCTTCGTACTCGCTTTTGTAGATATCGTCCTGTTCGTAAAGTTTTTTGAAAATCTTCTGAACGGTTTTTTCGTGGTAGTCGTCAGTAGTTCTGATGAATTTATCGTAAGTTGTGTTGAGAGTGTCGCAGATATCTCTGACTTCCTTTGCAACGCCGTCAACATATTCCTTGGGAGAAATACCTGCATTTTTTGCATACTCCTCAATTTTCTGACCGTGTTCGTCAGTACCCGTCAGAAAATACACGTCGTAGCCCTGAAGTCTTTTATATCTTGCGATAGCATCGGTGAGCACGATTTCGTAACTGTTGCCGATGTGAGGCTTACGGGAGGTATATGCAATTGCAGTGGTTATATAAAATTTACCTTTGCTCATATTATCTTCCTTTCAATTATATATAATCTTAACCTATATTTTAAAATATTATGTGCCCTTTGTCAATACAAAAGGCACAGTGAAATTGTTTTATTAAGATTATTTATCCTTAATACTTATAACTTCCTTATTCTTGATAACGTAATCCACCATTGAAACAACGGTAAGAATAAGAGCGACATACATCACAATCTGACCGAGAATATGGAAGGCGGGAACATTCATAAGCATTATGATAATCATAGCCATCTGTGCGATAGTCTTGCTCTTGCCCCACCAGGTAGCCGCAATTGCAACACCGTTATCGGAAGCGAGAAGTCTTATTGCACTTATGATAAACTCTCTGCCGATGATGGTAATAGTAATCCAGGCAGGAATTTCACCGTTAGCCGTAAGACAGATAAGAGCCGAGCATACAAGAAGTTTATCTGCAATGGGGTCCATAAACTTACCGAAGGTTGTAACAAGATTAAGTTTCTTTGCAAGAGTACCGTCGAGCTTGTCCGTTATTGTTGCAAGGGTAAAGATACCGAAAGCAATCCAGCGGTTGAAACTCCAGAAATCCGTCAGCATAAAGAAGACGAAAAAGGGGATTAGGATAACACGGAAAACCGTAAGTTTGTTAGCAATGTTCATATTATACCTCTGTTATTTTTTATTTGGCATAAAGAATAACATATATTATTGAAAAAGTCCATTGTTTTTTGTCATAATTTATTTTTAATTAAGATAATTTATATTTGAGTTAATACTTGACTTTTCCTTGGATTGAAATTATAATATTTTTCGGTAAATAAGCGGATATGGTGAAATTGGCATACACGCAAGATTTAGGTTCTTGTGCCTTTGGCGTGCAGGTTCGACCCCTGTTATCCGCACCAAAAATCGACAATCTTCGACAGAAGGTTGTCGATTTTTACTTATTACTTCTTCACTATTCACTATTCACTTTTCCTTCGGGTCGATTTTTGGTGCGAAGTAAGAGGTAAGAAGTAAGAGTGAATAAGTGTGGGCGGGACACCCGCACCCGATTTTCGAAGAAAAACTTATTACTTCTTACATCTTCACTATTACTTTTTCACTTGCGAAAGGTATTATATACACAATTGAAATTACAGATTGTGTGTGATATAATTATCCCGACAGATAAGAAATTTTTCGAATAGTTAGAAAATTTAATCTACTATTATGGGGGCTATATGTTTACAGAGAAAAAAACAACTGCAGAAGTATTGTTGCCATTTTATCACAGACTCAAAAGTGTTTGGTGTAAAGAGAGCTGCAGTCCTTCGCTTCGCGAAAATTGGCCTAATGGTAATATTGCTAAAGGACAATGTTTTGTAACAGCAGTAGCAGTCAAGGAAACCTTTGGTGGTGAAGTTTATGAATTACACATCACCGAAAAGGAAATTCATTATTATAATATAATTGACGGAGAAGTTGTTGACCTGAGTAGTGAACAGTTTGGAGAAGATATAAATGCTGATTTTTATAGTGCAGGCATGCCTTCTGACTTGGATGCAAGAATGAGTGACCCGATAAAAAAAGAAAGATATTTAATTTTAATGAATAAAATGAATCAATTATAAAAATCCCAATTTGCAAATCTCTGCCCGATTTGCCTTGTTAACGCAGAATCAAAGGTCGCAAACGAGAGTTTGCGGCTTTTTGTTTTGTATTATCCGATTGTACTCAACTGCTTTGGCGAAGTACTTTAATTTTACGCTCTTACCCCTTGACACTTTTCCCATAATCATTATAATATCTCTTGGAAATTATCTCACGGAGGAATAAATTATGTCAAAAGTTAAAGTAACAATGGAACACGGCGGCGAGTACGTTATCGAACTCTACCCCGAATATGCACCCGAAACCGTTGCAAATTTCCTTTCACTTGTCAAAGAGGGCTTCTATGACGGGCTCACTTTCCACAGAATCGTTGACGGCTTTATGGCTCAGGGCGGTGACCCCGACGGCACGGGTATGGGCGGCAGTGCAAAGCAGATTAAGGGTGAGTTTGCCTCAAACGGCTTCACACAGAACACTCTTTCTCACACAAGAGGCGTCATTTCAATGGCAAGAAGTATGATGAAAGACTCCGCATCAAGTCAGTTCTTCATCTGCTACTCCGACCGTTGCAGTTTCCTTGACGGCGATTACGCCGCTTTCGGCAAGGTAGTGGAGGGTATGGAGGTTGTTGACTCTTTCCTTGACGTGCCCAGAAAATACAACTCAATGGGGGAGATGGCTTCACCCGTTGTTCCCGTACGCATTTCGGCGATGACCGTTATTGAGGAATAATTCCTGCTCCGTAAAAAAAAGTTGCAAAATTTGTAAAAAACTTCATAAAAGCCCTTGACGAAGACAGAAAGTTGTGATAAACTATCTGTACCTCTTGCAGAGGGCTTTATTTTTGTGCCCTGAAATAGAGGGAGGCCTTGCTTGGTCAAAGCAGAAGATTAGTGTTGCTTCTGCCTGACTGTTAATATCCTATAATGGAGGTGCCGTTCATGAGAGTAAAAATCACTATGGCTTGCACAGAGTGCAAACAGCGCAATTACAACACAATGAAAAACAAAAAGAACAATCCTGACAGGTTGGAGATGAACAAGTATTGCAGATTCTGCAAGAAGCACACTCTCCACAAAGAAACCAAATAAGCCGGGAGGTAGACAGTAATGGCTGACAAAGAAAAGAAAGTTGCTCAGAATTCCGATGTTGAAAAGGCCACAACAGACGAAAGCGCTGCTGCTAAAAAAGTAGCAAAGGCTGCAAAGGGCAACGCTAATAAGAAAAACAAGCCAAACTTCTTCGTCCGTGCAGGCAAGGGCATCAAACGCTTTTTCAAGGACTTCAAAGGTGAGTGCAAGAAAATCGTATGGCCCGATGCTAAAACTGTTCTTAAAAGCACAGGTGTCGTTCTTCTCGTTGTTTTAATCGTAGGTCTTATCGTTTTCGGTATTGACCAGGGTCTTTCGGCAGGTGTAGGCGGTCTTAAGCAACTCGCTATCGGCGAAACAACAACCGTCGCTTCCGACGAAACAACCGATGCAGACGAAACAACCGATGCGGATGAAACAACTGATGCAGAGGAAACAACTGATGCCGAGGAAACAACCGAAGCTGAAGAAACAACCGAAGCAGAAGATACTGCCGCTGAAGAAACAGACGAATAATTATTGCGGTTAACCGGAGGTGTAACAATGGCAGACGCAAGATGGTTTGTAGTCCACACCTACTCAGGCTATGAAAATAAAGTAGCCTCAAACATTCAGACGGTTGTTGAAAACCGTAAGATGCAGGATCAGATTTTTGAGGTAAGAATCCCCACAGAAACCGTTACCGAAATCAAAGATGACAAAGTCCGTGAGGTAGAAAGAAAAATCTTCCCGGGTTACGTTATGGTTAAGGTTGCCTGTATCTATAAGAAAAAGAGTGAATTTGAAGACGAAGAATTGTCAATGACAGACGAGGCTTGGTACGTTATCAGAAACACTCGTGGCGTTACGGGATTTGTAGGTCCCGGAAGTAAACCCATCCCCCTGACTGAAGACGAGGTTATCGCCCTCGGCATTGAAAAGAAGTCAGTCGAAGTTAACTACAAGGTAGGGGACTTCGTAAACATTTTAAGCGGACCCTTCGACGGTTACAGCGGTGTTGTCGATTCAATCGACCTTGAAAAAGAAGTTGTAATCGTAATGATTTCCATGCTCGGCAGAGAAACACCTGTCGAACTCGGACTCAATCAGATTGAGGTCACTGAATAAGCGATAAATCACAAGTTGATAATTTTCGGCAAGATGCCGTTTATTATGACGAGAGAGAGAAATCTCTCTGTGGGAGATTTGCAAAATCATTCACGCAAATCGCCATCAACCACATAAATTTGGAGGTGCAAAAAAATGGCTCAAAAGGTTGTAGGTTTAATCAAGCTCCAGATTCCTGCAGGTAAGGCTACTCCCGCACCGCCTGTTGGTCCGGCTCTCGGTCAGCACGGTGTTAACATCATGGCTTTTACAAAGGAATTCAACGAGCGCACAAAGAATGACATCGGTCTTATTATCCCCGTTGTCATCACAGTTTACGCAGACCGTACATTCTCATTCATCACCAAGACACCGCCCGCAGCAGTTCTTATCAAGAAAGCATGCGGCATCGAAAGCGGTTCAGGTGTACCCAACAGAACTAAGGTCGCAACAATTACCGGTGAGCAGGTTAGAAAAATTGCTGAGCAGAAGATGCCGGACCTCAACGCTGCAAGTGTTGAAGCAGCTATGAGTATGATTGCCGGTACAGCTCGCTCAATGGGCATAGTAGTCGCTGACTAATGCTTCCGGGTGGGAGGAAAAATCCGATTTAACCACTCTATAGGAGGATGAAAGACAATGAAACATGGTAAAAAATATGTCGAAAGCGCAAAGCTTGTAGACAAAGCAAATCTTTATGATCCTGCGGAAGCACTTGATTTAGCAATTAAGACCGCTACCGCAAAGTTTGACGAAACAGTTGAAGCACACATCCGTCTTGGTGTTGACTCACGTCACGCTGACCAGCAGGTTCGTGGCGCAGTTGTTCTTCCTCACGGTACAGGCAGAACTGTTCGTGTTGCTGTTTTCGCTAAAGGCGAAGAAGCAAAGGCAGCAGAGGCTGCAGGCGCAGAAGTAGTCGGCGCAGAAGACCTCGTTGCAAAAATCCAGGGCGAAGGCTGGATGGAATTTGATGTTGCTATCGCACATCCCAGCATGATGGGTCTTGTAGGTCGTCTCGGTAAGGTTCTCGGTCCCCGTGGCCTTATGCCTTCACCCAAGGCAGGTACAGTTACTCCCAACGTTGCTCAGGCTGTTACTGAAGCAAAAGCAGGTAAGATTGAGTACCGTCTTGACAAAACAAACATCATTCACTGCCCCATCGGTAAGGCTTCATTCGGTGTTGAAAAACTTCAGGATAACTTCAACACACTTCTTGATGCAGTTATTAAGGCAAAGCCCGCCGCTGCAAAGGGTCAGTATATCCGCTCATGCGTTGTTTCCGCAACAATGGGCCCCGGCGTAAAAGTTAACCCCAACAAAGTTGGTACTGCTGCAGCCGAAACAAAATAAAAACCTTATTGCGTTGCAATAAGAACCTTGTTGCTTCGCAATAAGAACCCTATTGCGTTGCAATAATTTTTCAAATAATACTTGACATTCGATTAAGAGTGTGGTATTATACTTAAGCTGTCCAGCCCTAAGACAGCAGGTGTCAGACTTAATGGCTTTAATTTAAGCCGCCTGCCGAGGAACGGAGCATAATTATATTGGAATTATTCCGGTCTAACTATGTCACCCTTTCTCTCGGTATGAGGGAAAGGGTTTTCTTATTTCTAACACCAAGGGTATCAAAATATTACAGGAGGTGAATTCATTTGCCCAGCGCTATCGTTTTAGAACAGAAAAAACAGGTTGTTGCCGAACTTACCGAAAGACTTAACAACTCAGTTGCAGGTGTTATCGTTGACTACAAGGGTATCACAGTTGCAGACGATACAGCTCTTCGTAAGGAGCTTCGTGAAGCAGGTGTTGAATACACAGTTGTAAAGAACACACTTCTCCGTCTTGCCATCGGTGCAACGGAACTTAACGGTCTTGACTCAGTTCTTGAAGGCACAACAGCTATCGCAACAAGTGCAGATGATTATGTTGCTGCTGCTCGCATTCTCAGCAAGTTCGCAGACACACACAAAGGTTTTGAAATTAAGAACGGTTTCATCGATAAGGAAGTAATCGGCCTTGATAAGATTGCAGGTCTTGCAAAACTTCCCTCAAGAGAAATCCTTCTTGCAAACGTACTTGGCGCCTTCCAGGCACCTATCTCAGCATTCGCACGTGCTATCCAGGCTATTGTTGATAAAGACGGCGAAGCTGCTCCTGCTGAAGCTGCTGAAGAAGCACCTGCTGAAGCATAATCAAATTTTAAAATTACAGAAAACTTGGAGGTAAACTACCATGGCATCAGAAAAAATTACTGCTATTATTGAAGAACTTAAGACTCTTACAGTTCTCGAACTCTCAGAACTCGTACACGCTGTTGAAGATGAATTCGGCGTATCAGCTGCTGCTGCAGTTGTAGCTGCAGGCCCCGTTGCTGCTGAAGCTGCTGCTGTTGAAGAAAAGACAGAATTTGACCTTGAACTCACAGAAACAGGCGCTAACAAAATCGCTGTTATCAAGGTTGTTCGTGAACTTACAGGTCTTGGCCTTAAGGAAGCAAAAGAAGCTGTTGACGGCGCTCCCAAAGTTATCAAGGAAGCAATGTCAAAGGACGACGCTGAAGCTGCTGCTAAGAAACTTGAAGAAGCAGGCGCAAAAGCAACAATCAAATAATTTATCCTTTTGTAATGAGAAAGACTGTCCGAAATGGGCAGTCTTTTTTTATCAAAACTTTACTCGCACAACAGGGCTGATAAAATATCGCTGAAATAAAGTATATTAAATTCAATTGAAAATGTTAATAAGAGTCAGCAGGGGATAACTTAATATGAATCAGCCTTTACTATGCTCACTGAAATAATTCTGCAGTACACCTACAGATTCGTTTCTCATAATTCCTGCCGTAACTTTAATGTCTGCACCCGAATTTTTAAACACAATCTCACTGCACTCCGACCCCTGAACGCCGAGAATATTGCATAAATCAACGTCACTTGCGCCGTAAACGAGTCTGCCGAGGTGAGTCCACACCATTGCACCGCAGCACATAAAACAAGGTTCACAGCTTGAATAAAGGGTGTAATCGGATAAATCTGTAATACCCGTTTCCTCAACGAATCTTCGTATCAGACCGAATTCAGCATGAAATGTCGGGTCCTTTCGTGTATATATCTGATTTTCGTTTGTATAAACAATCTCACCGTTTTTCACCAGCACGGCACCGAAGGGCTCGTTACCGTGTTCAGCGGCTGAAACGGATAATTCAATTGCTTTTTTCATAAAAACTTCATCACATGGAATTTGATTATTCATTTTCTTTACCTCATAAAATTTAAGTTACATAAAGGATTATATCACTTTATGACGTAACTTTCAATCTGACAGATAAAGTAATAACGAAAAAGCACGTTATAATAATATCCGACTCTTTACGGTCGGTGCTATCTGCGTTTTATCAACGCCTTCAAGCAATTTTTTCGCAGTAATCGTATATGACATAAAGTGTGTTATCCTTTTTATTATGTAATTATCATAGTATAAGCGATATAGTCAGTCAATCGCAACGAGGGTATTGCCTATTGATTACTTATGAAAAAACAGCCTGTTTTACAGATAAATTCCCTTGACAAAAGATTGTATATTAAATATAAGTTTAATGCTAGAAGTTCTTTTTAACAATAAAAAAACGGAGGCGAAAAAGAGTGAATTTTAATTTTATTGATTGGATTTCATTCAAAGAGGTGATTTTTTGTGCTGCTTGTGCAGGAGTGTATATTATTATATTGTAAAATATATTGAGAATATCAACTGTATGTGGTATAATTAAGAAAAAAGCAGGTGAAGTGGATTAAATGGGTTGGTTCTTTTCTAATTTGCATGTTAAGAAAACAGACGGTTTAACCGTCGATATTGTTAAAAATTCAATATCCGATATAATGAAAAACGGCGGTGCTGTCCCTGCTGAAAATGAGAATGAAGCCGATATAGTAATGTTGTTATATAGTTCTGAATCCCCTTGGCTCTCTGTTTGTTTGGACGGATTGGAATTTTATGACGATAAATCATCAGAAAATATTATCAAACCTCTTTCTGCATTATTAAAGACCGACATTCTTTCGGTTGCTTGCTTTGACAGTGATTATCTTTTCTTACATATGATAAACGAAGCAGAAAAAACAGATGCATGGGCTAATGTCGGTCATAATCCTGAAGGCAAATTCCCTCGCAGAACAAAGTTTTCTGATTGGAAAAATAAGGTTAATGATTTGGAAAAATTCAAGAAGTGTATCAGACAAAAATATGATTTTGCCGAAGAAGTTTTAGAATCTTTAGAAGATGTTTTGAATTTGTCCTATAAGCAAAGCACTATTTGTACAGAATCTGTTGAAGATTTTGAAGATAATCATAATCTTGTTAAGATGTGCTTTTCTTTACCGGACGTTCAGAAGGAACCGACAAATTTGAAAATTAAAACATTTGGTTTGACAGCCTGCAAAATCGGTGAGTTTAACTATGTATCAGCAATTAACCAAGGCGGCTCATCAAGAGGCTTGGCAATAGCATTTACGGGCGATTATGTTGAGAATGATGAAATAACTTTTACTGATGTTACACTTGAGTACGATTTTACTTCCACATCAAGAAAAAGCATTCCCGTACAACTTGAAAAGCAACAACTGCCTGACGGTAAATGGGCATACTGTTGGAAAAATACAACGGTTTTAATTCCTGAAAAAGTTAAAGATGGTCTTTCGCCAAAAAGACAAATGGATTTGCAGTATAAGCGTCAGTTGGGCATCAGATTTACTCCGCAGGGAAATCCGAGAAAAGTCCTTGATATATGTTTACATTTTATACCGCTTAGTAATCAACTCGGTCAATGTTGTTGGTGCGTATGGCATCCTTTCGGTTCAAAGGATGAATACATAAAGAGATTCAATCACCTGTGGTCTAAATTGCCTGCTGATATGAATTTAAACCCTGGCGATTTCGATGTTTAATGTACTTTTTCACATATTATCTAAAAGACAATCCTTCTTGTAAAATGGTATTACCAAAAAACAAGGAGGATGTTTTTTATTTGAATAATGCGTATCCTGCAATTAAATTTTTTTCAAAATAATATTCAAGATTATCTTTCAATAAAGCTTCTCAGATGTTCCATTGCCGTAACATCGTGTTTCTTTGAAAACATGTGTTTACCGTCGTCAATATAGTGCAGTTTCACGCTTCCCGTTTTTCTTGCTTCGTAAGTTTCAAGTGCCTCATTCGCATAACGCATATTCACAATTTTGTCTGCTGTTCCGTGAACAATGAGAACATCTCTTGTATACGGAGCTATTGCTTCAAAGGGGTTCATCTCAATTACATCTGTTATATACTGTTTGCCGAGTTTCATCGGTCCGCAACGGAAAGATTCGGGAGGATTTTTCGGGTCAAATTTGGCAAACATCATTTTACCCGATCTTGCATCGTCAGGAATACAAAGTGCAGGATAGAAAAGCACCAGTTTTGCCACTTTATCTTTCAGTTCCGCCGCTGTAAGTGCGGAAACAAAGCCGCCTTGACTGCAGCCCATCAAAGTTAAGTTTTCAGCGTCAGTGTAGGGCAAAGCCGATACATATTCAACAACAGCCTTCAAATCCTCCACTTCAGTCAGTACGGACATATCCGACGTTTTTCCGTCGCTCATACCGCCGATTACACAACCGCCGCAAAAATCAAAGGCGTAGGCGGCATAGCCCATTTCGGCAAAGAGTTTAACGTATTGCAGAACTGTCTTGTGATTTGCCATAAAGCCGTGTGAAACAATTGCAACAGGCAGTTTATCACCCTCGGGGCGATATTCAACACCACGAATGGTCAAACCGTTTCGCACACAGTTAAATTTACTCTTCTTATAATCCATTACGTAACCTCCCGTAAATTTCAATTTTAATAAAATGATTATACCATCAAATATAATTACTTTCAATAAAAATATATTAAAGATATTAAAGGTGAAAATTATTAAGAGCAGAAAGATTTAACGGTCTTTCTGCTCGGTATCCTTGATACTACGGTTTAAAATTTGTCGTTTTTGCCGTCACGCTTGTATTTGGGCTTTTCAGTATATGCCTTAAACTCGGCTATTTCATTTGGCATATAGTACTGTATATTTTACTTTGCTTTTTTACTGTTTGATTTTAACATTGTTAAATCCTCCATTATGTATTGATTTTTAAAATAATCTCTGTTATAATGGAGCATACAAGGTGAGTTTATATGCTCCTTGGTGTTAGTCTATCGGTGTAACTTCCTACGGTCAGCCGATAGGCTTTATTTTTTTATTTGCCTTTTCTTTGTTTGGCTATCATACACAGGGCGATTATTGAAAGTGTCAAGCCTGCGATAGATAACACGATTTGAATAATATCAATAATCATAAACTATATTGACAATGGCTAACAATTTTGTTATCATAGTTAGGGGAGTGAGAGTGTTCCCACTCCCCGTACAACTATTCGTTAAGTATTTCTATTAGTTTTGTTATTAAACTAATTAAACTGCTTAACAGACCAATTAAAGCAGAGGTAACGGCAAGTTTTGGGGCTGTGTTGTTATCTCTGTTCTTTTTGTTTTTAGCCATTGTTTTACTCCTTTCTGTGTTATTTGTAACCTTATTGATTACGATAATAATATTGTCGTTATTTATCGTAAATGTCAATATAAAATTCAAGTCTTGTCGGCAGTTCTTCAATTCAAGACACACGAACGGTAAGGCAGTTGACATCAGGAAAGCAACTTCGCAGACGGTAAGCGTCAAACAGATACACTTATTGCAATATTAACAGTAATTATCCGAATATGGGTACTGCCGTACATATTGATGTGAATTGATTTTTAAAGGGTACAGTCTTAATCGGCTGTACCCCTTTTTTGTTACTTTCAGTGTTTGCGGTCATTATATAATTAGGGTGAAATTATGTATAATAACTCTGGATAAGCCTTATATTTTTTATCACATTATGCAAAATATAAGTCAGGAGTAATAAAATGAAAATCTATAAAGAAACAGAAATAAAAAATCCACTCTATGTAAGCAGACTCGATAACGGTGTAACCCTTCTTGTGTTCGGAAACTACGCAGAAGGCAGCGACGGCAATACATACCGCATTGTTGAACACGAAGTTGAAGAAGATGAGTTTGAGTTTCTTGGGTGGACTCGAGCGGAATAACGGCAGTTGAATACTATGATGAATTTTCCCCGAAAGTGTAGTGCTTTCGGGGGAGTCGTTGTATATTTTGACACTCATTTTGACACACCTAAATATGATTGTTTGCGTTGTTTTATGATTGTTTTCGTTACATGCGGTAATGAAAAATGAAAAACAAAAAAGCCCGAAACCCTTGTAAAATCAAGGTTTTTCGCACTTTTTTCGGCAGGGGCTATAAAAAGATATTTTTGCCGGTTTTGCGGATGAATTCCAACTCTCGCATATAAATCAAAATCATTATATTGTGTAAAAAAGTAATACACTCAAATTATCTTTTATCGTATAGAAGATTGTGAATATAGAATTACCCCGTCAAGATTGCAGATTTACTGCTTCACCGACGGGTTTTTTTGTTGTAACAATATGACTGTAATAGAGTCAACATTTACATATCCATAGCATTTTCATCAAGCAAGAATTTCTCAATACCGATATACAATATACCGTCATCGTCGTGCCATGGGATAATGTTATCCTTGACAACAACAATTTTCTTGAACGAATCGCCGACACGCTTTAAGGAGCGTATTTCCTGCTCACGCTTTTCTTCGTCTGCAACAGTCAATGCTGACTGAACATAATATTTTTTACTGCCTTTATTTGCAATAAAGTCTATTTCAAGATAAGCTCGTTTGCTTTTCTTTTCTGCATCCTTATAGCAATACTCAACAATGCCCACATCAACATTAAAATCACGGACACAAAGCTCATTGTAAATAATGTTTTCCATAATGTGATTTTCTTCCTGCTGACGGAAATTGAGTCGAGCATTACGAAGTCCGATATCGCTGAAATAGTATTTAAACGGCGAGCCGATATATTTTCTGCCTTTCACATCATAGCGAGAAGCACTGTATATAAGGAATGAATCTATTAAACAATCAAGATATTTTGAAACGGTTGCATGGCTGACAGAAATCTGTCGTTCGCTTTTGAAGGTGTTTGCAATCTTGTTTGCATTGGTCAATGAGCCGATAGATGATGAAATCAAGTTCAAAATATCATCAAGCAGATTCTTCTCGTGAGCAAGGCTGTTTCTGTCCATAATATCGCTCAGGTAGATAGTATCAAACAGGGTTCCGAGATATTTTGCTTTCTCTTCGTGACCTTTTTTAGCAAGAACCAACGGTAAACCGCCATAGGTATAGTACTCCTGCCAAGCATCACGTTTGTCACCCTCAAATGCATTATAAAACTCTGCAAATGACAAGGGGTTAACACGGATTTCGTCACCTCTGCCACGAAACTCGGTAAGAATATCGCTTGACAGCATTTTTGAGTTACTGCCGGTTACATACACATCAACGTTTTCACGCTTCATAAGACCGAGAACAACATCGACAAAGCTGATTTTGTCCTCAACGCCTTCAATGTAAGGGTTCTGAATGGTGACAACCTTCTGAATTTCATCAAGGAAAACATAGTATTCCTTGCTCTCATCAGTGGTAAGGCTACGAATATATTTACCCAATTCCAACGGATTACGGTATCTGATGTTTTCATCATCATCAAGGGCAAGGCAGATAATACACTCCTCCTCAACGCCGATTGATTTCAGATAGTCCTTATAAATATTGAAGAGCAGATATGACTTGCCGCATCTTCTGATACCTGTAATTACCTTTACAAGACCGTTTTGTTTTCTGCTTATTAATTTGTCGAGATATTTTTTTCTTTCAATCATAGCACATATACCTCATTTTAATAAATTGCGTATTTCTACATTTTATTATCTGTATTTTATCATATTATACAACCAAAGTCAATAAAACCACTTTAATAAATTGCGTATTTCTACACTTTGTAATATATCTTTAATTGAAATTAAGATTATTCGATAGAAATATCTGAAACATGCAATACATCATTCGGGTAAATTCTATTTGATAATCGGTGCATTCTGCCTGTAGTAATAAGGGCAAAATTGCTAAAAACAGCACTCTTGAAAAAATAAATATTTTTCAAGTAAAAACTTCATTCAATCTGTACCTACTCACATTATAGCTCTTTTCACGTTCAATGGCACCGGATTTGACGAGCTCGGTCAGTCGTTTATTTGAAAATTATGTTGAGCCGAAATAAGCATCAAAATTTGCAACGGGAAGCACAACCCAATCTGTGTCAGCTTGTCGGTTGGCATAGTAATATTTTATCAGCAGTTTTTGGTTTAATAGACATCGCTGAAATGCCAAGTGCTGTTTCAATGATTACAGCTTGCGTGACGTTGCTTACGGCTGTGATAGGTTTGGTTACAATTATTACCAAATATTGTTTACCAGAAAACGATGAAGAGTATATTGCCAGAATCGTTAAGTCAATTCAAGACAATGATTTGAAAAACAAAAAGAAAATATTAAGAGTTCAAAGAATAAAACTGAATAACGTTTTACCTCTCACAACGGGGTGAGATTAAAGTCAACAGGGACTTACGGTTTAACCGTAGGTCTCTTTTTTATTTACAGAGGTGGAATAATGGAAGCCTTAATTTCAAGGATAATAAATAAGATACATAAAAAGCCGTCGGACGTAACGGTCTATAACGTCAAGAACTACTGCAAGAACTTCAACCTGAAGGAGTTCAAGTGCGGTTGCGGCGGCAAACACTGCACGGGCTATCCCGTAGTATTAAATGTGCAGCTGCTCAAAAAAACTGCAGAAAGTCCGTGAAAAAATTCGGCACAACCACAATCACAAACGGTGTTCGTTGCAGTAAGCACAATTCAAGTCTTGTCGGCAGTTCTTCAAATTCAAGTCACACGAACGGTATGGCAGTTGACATCAAGAATGCCACTTCGCAGACGGTAAGCGTCAAACAGATACACTTATTGCAATATTAACGGTAACTATCCGAATATGTGTATTGCCGTACATATTGATATGAATTGATTTTTAAAGGGTACAGTCTTAATCGGCTGTACCCCTTTTTTGTTACTTTCAGTGTTTGCGGTCATTATATAATTAGGGTGAAATTATGTATAATAACTCTGGATAAGCCTTATATTTTTTATCACATTATGCAAAATATAAGTCAGGAGTAATAAAATGAAAATCTATAAAGAAACAGAAATAAAAAATCCACTCTATGTAAGCAGACTCGATAACGGTGTAACCCTTCTTGTGTTCGGAAACTACGCAGAAGGCAGCGACGGCAATACATACCGCATTGTTGAACACGAAGTTGAAGAAGATGAGTTTGAGTTTCTTGGGTGGACTCGAGCGGAATAACGGCAGTTGAATACTATGATGAATTTTCCCCGAAAGTGTAGTGCTTTCGGGGGAGTCGTTGTATTTTTTTGACACTCATCTTGACACACCTAAATATGATTGTTTGCGTATTTTGTATTATTAACTACTGTATACTGTACTTGATTTCCCATAAAAATTTACATATACTGTCTTGCAACGCATAAAAGTTTTAGAAAAATCTCAGAAATAACGGCAACCGCATCCAACGAATTTATA
>CAYNIN010000010.1:0-38589 GCA_964397395.1 uncultured Faecalibacterium sp. | reverse complement strand
ATTATGTCAGTAAAAGTTGCTATTAACGGTTTCGGTCGTATCGGTCGTCTTGCTTTCAGACAGATGTTCGGCGCAGAAGGTTATGAAGTTGTTGCTATTAACGACCTCACAAGCCCCAAGATGCTTGCACACCTTCTCAAGTATGACACAGCACAAGGCAGATATGACGGTCACGAGGTAGTTGCCGGCGAAAACTCAATCACAGTTGACGGCAAGGAAATCATCATTTATGCTAACCCCAACCCTGCAGAACTTCCCTGGGGCGAAATCGGTGTAGACGTTGTTCTTGAATGCACAGGTTTCTTCTGCTCAAAGGCAAAGGCTCAGGCTCACATCGATGCAGGTGCTAAGAAGGTTGTTATTTCTGCTCCCGCAGGCAATGACCTTCCCACAATCGTTTACTCAGTTAACGAAGGCACTCTTAAGGCTGAAGATACAATCATTTCCGCTGCTTCCTGCACAACAAACTGCCTTGCTCCCATGGCTAAGGCTCTCAACGAATATGCAGAAATCCAGAGCGGCATCATGACAACTGTTCACGCTTACACAGGTGACCAGATGGTTCTTGACGGTCCTCACAGAAAGGGCGACCTCAGAAGAGCTCGTGCAGCTGCTGCAAATATCGTTCCCAACTCAACAGGTGCTGCAAAGGCTATCGGTCTTGTAATTCCCGAACTCAACGGCAAGCTTATCGGCTCAGCTCAGAGAGTTCCCACTCCCACAGGTTCAACAACAATCCTTGTTGCAGTTGTTAAGGGCGACGACGTAACAGTTGACGGCATCAACGCTGCTATGAAGGCTGCTTCAAACGAAAGCTACGGCTACACAGAAGAACCCCTCGTATCATCAGATATCGTTGGTATCAGATACGGTTCACTCTTCGATGCAACTCAGACAATGGTAACAAAGATCGAAGACGGTCTTTATCAGGTTCAGGTTGTTGCATGGTATGACAACGAAAACTCATACACAAGCCAGATGGTTCGTACAATCAAGTACTTCGCTGAACTCAGCAAATAATTTGGTTTAATACAAAACTCCTGCTCTTAAACGGGCAGGAGTTTTTTCATCTGCAAGAAACTGAACTTCGGGCATAAAGAGAGAGTCGGGGGAAAACACCCGACTCAATTTGTTCAGTATTTATTTTTCTTCGGAATCGCCGTTGGCAGTTTCTTGAGCCTCTGCAGGCACCGAAACTGTTTCTGCCTGTTTTGCTTCTTCCTCAACTTGTTTACTGCTTTTCCAGAGTTTTAAAATTCCTTCGTCATTGAGAAGTTTGAGCATTGTTACAAGTAAAGGTGCAATAAGCATACCGAGAACACCGAGAAATTTAAGACCGATATACATTGCGGAAATGGTGAGGAAAGGAGGAAGACCGAGTTGACCTGCAACGAGTTTGGGTTCAATAATCTGGCGGATAACCGTGATTACCGCATAGATAACACCAAGTCCGATAGCCATTGCAAAATTGCCCGTAATCAGATTGTAAAGTGCCCAGGGGATAAGAATAGTACCTGTGCCGAGAACGGGTATAATATCAACAATCGCCGTAGCAAGAGCAATAACGAAGATGTAACCTGAGGAGTAAATGCCGAAAATTTTCAGAACCGAAAGACCGACGGTCATTTCTGCAAAAGTTACAGCCATAATAAGCAGATACGCCTTTGCCATTTTGGTAACGGTATTTTTCATAAGGGTTTTGCTGCGAAGGAAGTTTCTGCGTTTTTCTTCGGGAAGCTGATTGGTGAAAAAGGTTTTGATTTTATCAAAATCTGCTGTCATAAAGCAGGAGCAAACAAGAGTAATGATAACGGCGATGAGCACAGAGGGGATTTTAGATGCCGTTGAAATGACACCTGAAAGGGGAGTCGTAATCCAATCAAGGCTGAAAGTACCCGAAATACTGCCTACAATCTGTTCGGGCAGTTCTGCATTACTGCCTGCAAGCCACTCTCTTATCTGCACGAAAAGAAGGGTGACGTTTTCCTGAAGGGTTTTGCCGAGGGAGTCGGGCAGATGTGAAACGAGATTCATTACGGTGTTTTCAATGTTGTTGACAAGAACGTCGATGTTCTGCAACTGAATCATAATATAATCAATGAAGCCTTTGACTTCCGACGCTATTTTTGCACCGATTACGAAAATTACAAAACCGATAATGAAAATACCCACAAAGACGCATATTGCCGAAGCGGCGCCGTCTTTAAGAAAAGTTTTTTTCGTGAGAAACTTTTTGGGCTTTTGAAGCAGTGCTGCAATTATGAATGCACAAAAAATGGGGAAAAGAGTGCCCATGGCATATTTGAGCACGATGTAACAGAGAAAAAGTACCAGAGCGTAGTATGCCGTGTTGATTATAAACTTACGCTTTTTTTCAACTTCTGTCATTTATAAACACCTCTTTTTTGTTGTTTATTTATATTATATTAACTCTTGCTGACTCAAAAATCAATACATTTAACAAAATATAAATTTTTCGTATAAAAGTTTCAACAAACTCTTTCATTAAATGGGAAATTGTGATATTATATTATAGATTTTTTATTATCTCTTTTTCAAAAAGAGGGAACAGGCATTTCACAGAAAGGAAAGTGAAAAAATGAATGTTGCAATTTTAGGCTTCGGTGTTGTCGGCTCGGGTGTAGCCGAAGTTATTGCTAAAAACGCCGTCAGCATTGAAGAAAACAGTAACGTTTCTCTCACTCTCAAACACATTCTCGACATAAGAGATTTTTCGGGAAGTCCTTTTGAAAATATTATGACAAAGGATTTCAACGACATTTTAAACGATGAAAGCGTTGATATGGTTGTTGAAACAATGGGCGGAGTCAATCCTGCTTATGAATTTGTTTCTTCCTGCCTTAAAGCAGGCAAACATGTTGCCACTTCCAATAAAGAACTCGTTGCAAAAAGAGGTTATGAACTTCTGGAAATTGCAAGGGAGAAAAACGTCAACTTCCTTTTTGAAGCGGCAGTGGGCGGCGGTATCCCCATTATAAGACCTATGAGCAGATGTCTTGCAGGTAACAGAATAAGTGAAGTTGCGGGTATTCTTAACGGAACAACAAACTTCATTTTGACTAAAATGATAACGGAGGGCATGACTTTTGCCCATGCCCTTAAAATTGCTCAGGAAAAAGGCTATGCCGAAAAAGACCCGACGGCTGACGTTGAGGGTCACGATGCATTAAGAAAAATCTGCATATTGGCATCTCTTGCTTTCGGTCATCATGTTTATCCCGAGGGGATTTACTGTGAGGGTATAACACAAATCACCCTTGAAGACGTAGCCTACGCTGAAAATGACGGCTCTGTAATTAAACTTATTGCAAGAGCAAAGAGATTTTCCGAAGATAAAATCACTCTTATGGTTTCACCCTGCCTTGTCAGAAATGACAGTATGCTCGCAGGAGTAAACGGTGTTTTCAATGCCTGCCTCGTAAGAGGTGACGCCGTTGGCGATGTGATTATGTACGGTCAGGGCGCAGGTAAAGAGGCAACGGCTTCGGCAGTTGTGGGTGACGTTATCGACTGCGGCGCTAACAGTGAAAACCGCAAATTCTTCGGATGGGCAGATGAAAAAGAAGGCTTCATTGCTTCTTATCTTGACGACGAAACAGTTCTTTATGTCATTGCAAATACCGATGATGTGAATAAAGCAAAAACAGAAATTGAAAGTGCTTTCGGCAAGGTAAAATATCTCGAAAGAGAAAACGCACCTTCAGATGAGATTGCTTTTATTACACCCATGGCGGCAGAAAAAGATTTGAGAACTGCCCTTGAAGAAATATCCATTGATATTATCAACACAATAAGAAAAGTTGATTACTAAAATATACAAAACAGGAGGAAGAGTATGGCTCTTATAGTTCAGAAATTCGGTGGCTCATCTGTTGCAAACGCAGAAAGAGTTATGAATGTTGCCCGTATCATCACGGAAACATATAAAAAGGGTAACGATGTTATCGTTGTTGTTTCTGCCCAGGGTGACACAACCGACGACTTAATCGAAAAAGCAAATGAAATAAACCCCAAGGCATCAAAGAGAGAAATGGATATGCTCCTTACTGCAGGTGAGCAGATTTCAATATCACTTCTTGCAATGGCGATTGAAAAACTCGGATATCCCGTAATTTCGCTTCTTGGCTGGCAGGCAGGTTTTGTAACAAATTCCGCCTACGGTATGGCAAGAATTGAAAAAATTAAAACCGAAAGACTTCAGAAAGAAGTTGACAAGCATAAGATTATTATTGTTGCAGGCTTCCAGGGCCTTAACAAATATGAAGATATGACTACTCTCGGCAGAGGCGGTTCAGACACAAGCGCAGTTGCTATTGCCGCAGCACTTCACGCAGACCGTTGCCAGATTTTCACCGACGTTACAGGTGTTTTCACTGCCGACCCCAGAAAAGTTGAAAATGCACAGAAACTTTCAGATATCACCTATGATGAAATGCTCGAATTTGCAACGCTGGGTGCACAGGTGCTTAATAACCGTTCGGTAGAAATGGCAAAAAAATATAATGTAGAACTTGAAGTTCTTTCAAGTATGGCTAATGAAAATGGTACAATTGTCAGGGAGGTAGCAAAGATGGAAAAAATGTTAATCAGAGGCGTAACTAAAGATACAGACGTAGCAAGAATTTCAGTTGTAGGTGTGAAGGATATTCCCGGCAACGCTTTCAAGATGTTCTCAAGACTTGCACAGAAAGGCATAAACATTGACGTTATTCTTCAGTCAGTAGGCCGTGACGGCACAAAGGATATTTCTTTCACCTGTGCAAGCGGTTTTGCAGAGTCCGCTATGGAAATACTCAACGACATCTTCTCAATGGAAGGTGCAGTAGTTTCCTGCGACACATCAATTGCAAAGGTTTCAATTGTCGGTGCAGGTATGCAGTCACATTCAGGTACTGCTTCAAAGATGTTCGGTGCTCTTTACGAAGCAGGTATCAACATCAATATGATTTCAACAAGCGAAATCACAATCAGTGTTCTTATTGACAAGGAAAATGCAGATAAGGCTGTTGCTGCAGTTCATAAAGCATTCTTCGGTTAAGAGATGAAAACAGACTGTCTTTCGGGAAACACCGATAGGGACAGTCTGTTATTTTAGTCAATATGATTCGGGGTGTTAACAATGAAAAATGAAAACAAGGGTATGATGCTCAAATGGTTTATTCCCTATTTTTTGAAGCATAAAAAGGTGCTTTTCCTTGACCTTTTCTGTGCCGTTCTTACAACGGGCTGTGAACTTGTTCTGCCCATGCTTGTAAGAAAAATTACAAGTATCGCCACAACGGATATTTCAAAACTTACGTTTGAACTCATTTTGTCAATGGCTGCGGTCTATGCCGTTATGAAGATAATTGATATGTGCGCAGGCTACTATATGATTTATGTGGGTCACGGAATGGGCGTTAAAATCGAAAAGGATATGCGGGAGGATATGTTTGCTCATCTTCTCAAGGCACCCTTCAGTTTTTTCGACAGTACCAAAGTGGGTCAACTTATGTCACGTATTACAACGGACCTTTTTGATATTGCGGAGTTTTCCCACCACTGCCCCGAGGAGTTCCTCATTGCAGGGGTAAAAATTGTAGTTTCCTTCGGTATACTGACTTCAATCAATCCCTTGCTCACCGTTTCAACTTTTGTGTGCATACCGCTTATTTTCTTCGGTACCGTTTACTTCAGAAGAAAAATGAGGTCGGCATTCAAGGCAAGACGTGAAATTGCAGGTGACGTCAATGCACAGACGGAAACAACACTTCTTGGTATAAGAGTTGTAAAGTCTTTCGGCAATGAAAACGTCGAAGAAGAAAAGTTCAACAAGGAAAGCACAAAACTTGCAAAAATACAGACTGCGTCCTATAAATATATGGCAAGACTCAATGCCGTTGTGAGAATGTTTGACGGACTGATGTACATAATTATGATTCTCCTTGGCGGTTATTTCCTTATTAAAGGTGAAATTACGGCGGCGGATATGACGGCATATCTGCTTTATATCGGCACACTTATTGCGGCAATAAAGAGAATTGTTGAATTTACCGAGCAGTTTGAAAAAGGTGTGACGGGTGTTATCCGTTTTGCAGAGATACTCGAAACTCCGACGGAAAGCGGATATGACAGCACGGAAGAACTTGAAAATGTTAAGGGTGACATAAGTTTTGAAAACGTCACTTTCAGTTACAGCAGCGACAAGGGCAACGTGCTTGCTAACATAAATCTTGATGTGGCAAAAGGTGAAAATATTGCAATTGTGGGTCCGTCGGGCGGCGGAAAAACAACCCTTTGTTCCCTTCTTTCAAGGTTTTACGAACTCGGCGGCGGCAAAATCAAAATTGACGGTAAAGATATAAACGACCTTTCTCTTGCTTCCCTCAGAGGTGCAATCGGCGTTGTTCAGCAAGACGTTTATCTTTTCTCCGGTTCCGTTATGGAAAATATCATTTACGGCAAATCTGACGCAACAAGAGAAGATGCAATTGAAGCGGCAAAAAGAGCAGGCGCTCACGACTTTATCATGTCACTTCCCGACGGCTATGACACCTACGTCGGTGAAAGAGGCGTAATGCTTTCGGGCGGTCAGAAACAGAGAATAAGCATTGCAAGAGTCTTTGTGAAAAATCCGCCCATAGTTGTTCTTGATGAGGCAACTTCAGCTCTCGACAATGAAAGCGAGCAGTATATTCAGAAGTCCCTTGCAGAACTTACCAAGGGCAGAACAACCTTCACAATCGCTCACAGACTTTCCACCATAAGAAATTCATCGAGAATTATTGTTCTTACGGAAAAAGGTATTGAGGAGCAGGGTACACACAGCGAACTCATTGAAAAAGGCGGAATCTATAAGAAACTGCAGGATATGAGTAACTGAAAAGACAAAACAACACCCGAAGCAAACGAGTCTTCGGGTGTATACTTTTATATAAGCACTTCTATCAGGTCTTTTATTGCTTCAACGGGGGATTTACCTGCAAGTTTCACAGAAATATAAGGAGCACTTTTAGCGGCACTTATCATTGCTCTGCCACGGAGTTTGTGACCTATGGCGGAAACATATTCGGGCTTGAGTTCACTGATAAAGGCAAGAATCATAGAATTTTGCTGTTTGATTTCGTAAATGCCCAGCATAGCCGCCCGACTTCTTAAAAGAGCAACATCAATGAGTCCCTGAACAGACGCAGGAGGTTCACCGAAACGGTCAATAAACTCATCGAGAACGTCCATAGCATCGTCTTTCGTTGTGATTTCAGCAATTCTCTTATACATACCGATGCGGTTTTTAACCGAGTCGATATAAGTTTCGGGAATGTGAGCATCAACGGATATATCAATAAGACACTCCTTTTTTTCTGCGGTCTGCACACCTGTTTTTTCTTCCTCGATGGTTTCCGAAAGAATCTGCAGATACATATCATAACCCACGGCTTCCATATGACCGTGCTGTCGGGCACCTAAAATGTTGCCTGCACCTCTTATTTCAAGGTCACGCATAGCAATACGGAAACCCGAGCCGAACTCCGTAAACTCACGGATAGCAGAAAGTCGGCGCTGAGCAATTTCGCTTATCTCTTTGTTTTTGGAATAAGTGAAATAGGCATAGGCACGTCGTGACGAGCGTCCCACTCTGCCCCGTATCTGATGAAGTTGGGCAAGACCGAGTCGGTCTGCGTTTTCGATAATAAGAGTGTTTGCGTTGGGTACGTCAACACCCGTTTCGATTATCGTTGTGCAAAGAAGAATGTCAATTTCATTTTCGAGAAGTTTACGCCACACTTCGCTTAATTCTTCCTCGTTCATTTTGCCGTGACCGATACCTATTCTGGCGTCGGGCAGATATTTCTTTATTTCGGCGGCTCTTGTTTCAATGGAGTCCACTCTGTTATGAAGATAGTAAACCTGACCGCCACGGCGGATTTCTCTGTCCATAGCCTCGGCAAGAATTTCCATATCCTGCGGCACAACGTAAGTCTGTACCGGGTATCTGCCCACGGGGGGAATTTCAAGAACGGACATATCTCGTATTCCCGTCATCGCCATATTGAGCGTGCGGGGAATAGGAGTAGCCGAAAGGGTGAGCACGTCGACGAGAGGGAACTTTTCTTTCAGTTTTTCTTTCTGGGCAACACCGAAGCGCTGTTCTTCGTCAACTATGAGAAGACCCAGATCTTTGAACTCCACACTTTTTGCAATAATGGAATGTGTTCCTACGATAATATCTATGTTTCCTCTTTTGAGGGCTTTTTTTATTTTCGCCCTGTCACCCTGACTGCGAAAACGGGAAAGCATATCAATCTCAACGGGAAAGCCGTCAAAACGCTTCTTTATTGTCTGAAAATGCTGAAAAGCAAGAATGGTTGTAGGAACGAGAATGGCACACTGCTTTCCGTCGGCAACACATTTGAATGCCGCCCGTAAGGCTACCTCTGTCTTTCCGAAACCCACATCTCCGCAAAGGAGTCTGTCCATGGGGCTGGGCCTTTCCATATCTCTTTTGATTTCATTGACGGCTTCAATCTGGTCTTCGGTTTCATCAAATTCAAAACGGCGTTCAAAGTCATTTTGCATATCAATGTCGGGGGAGAAGGCATATCCCCGTGAATTGAGCCTTGCAGAATAGATTTTCGTCAGTTCTGCCGCCATATCCTTGACGGCGGTGCGTACTCTTGCACGGGTATTTTTCCATTCTTCAGAGCCGAGGCGGTTGAGTTTTATAACTTTATCCGTATCTTTTGGTGAAATATATTTTGCGATAAGGTCAAGTTGAGTGACGGGCAGATAAAGAACGTCACTGCCTTTAAAGTTGATTTTGATGAAATCTTTGACCTTTCCTGCAACGTTCATAGTCTTGATACCGTCAAAAATACCGATACCGTGAACGGCATGAACGATGTAGTCACCTTTTGCGATTTCGTCAAGTGAAGAAAGACCTTTACCCGTTTTAAAGTGATGCTTGGGTTTCACCGCTTTTTTATCTGTGGCTCTGCCGTAAGTGAAAAGGGTGAATTTCAGTCCGTTATACTCAAAACCTGAGGATACGGAACCTGCAATAACCGACACGGTACCCTGCGGAAACTCGGCAGGTACAACGGGGAAAAAGTGTGCCTTTACGCCCTCGGTTTCAAGGTCATAGGCAAGTTCTTTTGAGTTCTTTTCCGTGCCTGCCATAACAACGGCGGTGTAGCCTGCTTTAATCATAGGCTGCAAATCTTCAAGAAGATAACTCAAAGTACCGTCCCAACGGGAAAGTTGCTGTGCGTTTATGCTGACAAGTTCTTTGACGGGAGTATCAAAGGAACCTCTTGCAAGGTTATCAACATAAAAGGTGTTGCCGTTTTCGTATTTTTTGAGTATCTCGTTAAAGGAAAGTGCATAACTGTCAATTCCTTTTGTGAGAATACCTTCTTCAAACATTGCTCGGATATCTTCATTAAGAAGACCGAAAGCAGAGGTGTGTTTCTGCTTGACGGAAGAACTCTCGCACACAAAAAGCAAAGAGTCCTGCATATAGTCAAAAACCGTTTCCGTCTTTTCATAAGCAAGGGATAAGTATCTGTCACTTCCTACACGGATAAAGTGTGAGAGTTTTTCTATATCTTCATTGATACTCGCCTTTGCCTTTACGGAGCCTTTGCCTTTAATCGTAGACACAAAAGCCGTCAGTTTATCTTTCATTGCTTCAAGGGAGTCGAAAAGCACTTCACAGCAGGGGGTGATTTTTAGTGAAGAGATGTTTTCTTTACGCCTCTGACTGTCGGTGTCAAAAAGTGAAAGGGAATCAATCGTGTCGCCCCAGAACTCAATTCTTGCAGGACTGTCCTGACCGGGCGGAAAGATGTCGAGTATGCCGCCACGAAGGGAGAACTGTCCCGTACCTTCAACCTGCTCGGTACGGGTATAGCCTGCACTCAAAAGAGCAAGAGTGACTTCGTGAGTGGTAATGTCCTCGCCCACACGAAGTACAAGGCTTCTTTTGCGGAGTTCCTCGGCAGGAATAGTGAACTGCATAGCCGCCTCAACGGAACAGACGACAAAAGAAACTTCACCGTCAAGAATCCTTTTGAGAACACCCAGACGCTTTTGCTCAAAGTCAAGAGATTTGCTTTCTGCATCTCTGAAACGGAAATCTCTTGCAGGATAAAGCAGGGCACCGTCAGAAAAAGAATTAAGGTCACTGCAAAGTTTTGAGGCAGAATTTTCGTCGGGGCATATAATAAGAGCCTTTTTGTTGAGAGAGGCGGTAAGGGCAGAGATATAGTGAGCCTTATGAACCTGCGAAAGTCCGATAACGCCCATAGGAAAACGCTTCATTTCGGCGGCAGAGAGTATCTTTTCATATTCCGCCGTATTTTCAAGCACTTTATTGAAAGCCGACATAACCTACCTCCTTAAAAAACAGATAACTAATATATTATACAGTTAACTGAAAATAAAATAAATAGTTTTATCAAAAATATGGCAGAAATTTTTTCGCTGTCTGGGAAGAAAATATAAAGGTAACAACTTTATTAAAATGAAAAAGGTGAGTATAAATGGCATCACTCTGGCACGAAACGGCTTCTCTTCCCTCTTTTCCTTCTCTTTCATCGGATACAAAAACAGGCGTACTCGTTATAGGCGGCGGAATTGCAGGTATACTGACAGCATGTTTTCTGAAAGAAAAAAACATACCCTATATGCTTGTGGAAAAAGGAAAAATATGTCAGTGGACAACGGGCAACACAACGGCAAAAATCACTGCCCAGCACGGACTCGTTTACAGTAAACTTCTTAAAAGCAAGGGGACGGAAAAAACGAAGGGCTTTCTTCTTGCAAATGAAATTGCCGTAGAAAAATATGGGGAACTTTGCCGTAACATTGACTGCGACTTTGAAACAAAAGATAATTTTGTTTATTCGGTAAACAACAGAAGAATTATCGAAGAGGAAAAAGCAGCCCTTGATATAATCGGGGCAGAGGCTTTTTTCACCGAAAGTATACCTTTGCCCTTTTCGGCGGAAGGGGCGGTAGGTTTCAAAAACCAGGGGCAGTTTCACCCTCTTAAATTTATTTCTCACATAGCAAAGGGTATGAATATTTACGAAAACACCTTTGTTAAAGAATACCGTGACAACTGCGTTATAACGGACAAAGGCAGAATCAGTGCAGATAAAATTATAGTCACTACCCATTTTCCTTTTATAAACAATCACGGACTTTTCTCTCTGAAACTTTATCAGCACAGAAGTTATGTTCTCGCTTTGGAAAACGCACCCGACGTAAACGGTATGTATCTTGACGAAAGACAAAACGGACTTTCTTTCAGAAATTACGGTGAGTTTCTTCTTATGGGCGGCGGTGATCACCGTACAGGCAAAAAGGGCGGAGGGTACAATGAACTGCGGCTTTTGAAAGAGAAGTATTTTCCTGAGGCAAAGGAAAGGTACGCCTGGGCGGCTCAGGACTGTATGAGCCTTGACGGTATGCCCTACATCGGACAATACACGGCAAAAAAGCAGAATCTTTACCTTGCAAGCGGTTTTAACAAGTGGGGTATGACGGGTGCCATGGTAAGCGCTATGATTTTATCGGAAATGGTGCAGGGCAAGAAAAGTGACATCTATGAGATTTTTTCTCCCTCAAGAAGTATTCTTACACCGCAACTTTTTCTCAATACCTTTGAAACTGCAATTTCCTTTATGACTCCGACCGTCAGAAGATGTCCGCATCTTGGCTGCGCTCTTAAATATAACAAACAGGAACACAGTTGGGACTGCGCTTGTCACGGCTCACGCTTTGATGAAAATGGCTCCGTTCTCGACGGACCTGCCAATGCAAAGTGACAATCATTTTCTCTTCTTTGAGTTGACACTTCATTCATTATGGAATATAATTGAAATAACAAGTTTCGCCTTGCGGGGCGGAATAATTCAAAGGTGAGTGAAAAGGGACATAAGAGGCAAAATATGTTCGGTTTCCGTCACTTTAAAACGAGGAGAAAAAATATGAAAACAAAAGAACTGACTCCCGAAAAAGCGGCAAAGATGGCTCTTAAACGGGAAAAAGAAATCAAGAAATGGGAAAAAGAAAAGGCAAGACCCAAAAGAAACTATTATATGGCTTACCTTGTTCTTATCATCTGCATCATTTATGCAACAGACGAAATCGCCTCACAGATAGGCACCCTTATGAAAACGGAAATTGCCAACGACCTTTTTGCTTCTTTCGGCGAAAGCAGCGTGGGACTTCTTGACATTCTTTCTGTTCTGGCTGTACCTTTTCAGGCTCTCGGTCTTCTTTACAGACCCCTTGCCGATAAATACGGCAGAAAGAAGTTTTTGATTATAAATACTTTCGGTATGAGTATTGCTATGTTTATAGTTTTCCTTTCGGGTAACCTTGTGATGTATTTTATCGGTGCTTGTATGGTGCAGTTCTTCGTTCCCCACGATATGCACGTGGTTTATATTATGGAGTCGGCACCTTCAAAAAACAGAGCAACGATGTACTCCGTTATCAAGTTTTTTGCCAACATATCCGTTATGATTGTTCCTCTTTTAAGAAGGCTTCTTATGGAAAGCACTTCCCAGTGGAGAAACGTTTATCTTATTCCGTCCCTTGTGGGTATTGTAACCTGCCTTATCGCACTCTTATTTGCAAGAGAAACGGACGCTTTCATCGACTCACGCCTTGCTTACCTTAAAATGACTGACGAAGACAGAGCCGAGCAGGACAGACAGAAAAAAGAAGAAAGCGCCCAGGGCGGTCTTATCCCTGCACTTAAATTTGCTTTAAGACATAAGCAACTCCGCTGGCTCTACATAACCTCGGCTATTGCGAATTTAGGTTTCTACGGCTCAATTAACTATGAAGCCATAATGACTTACGGCTATGCGCAAAACTTCTTCAAGGGCGGTCTTTTTGAAACTCTTGAAGCCGCCGCAGAATCTGTGGGTGTAAATGAAGTTACCGCCGCACTTTTCCTTTTCCCCGTGGGCTGTGCCGTATCGCAACTTATAATGGGCTTTATCTCCGATTGGAAGGGCAGAAAAACCGCCGCCGTTGTAACGGCTTTTGACTGCCTTGTTATGTTCGTACTTTTCACTGTGGGTGCGAATATGGCGTGGGCGCCTTATCTCGTAGGTTTCTTCTGCGGTGCTTATATAGGAAGTTACTATTCGACAAACGACGTTATCATTATGATGATCGGCGAATCCTCACCGACAAATCTGCGTTCGTCAACAATGTCCGCTCAGTTTATCGTTACGGCGGCGGGCGTTGTGGTTTCCTTTATGGTTTGTCTGCCTCTTGCTACTATTATGGGCAACAGTATTATAGGTCTTGCAACCCTTTGCCTTACGGTGCCCGGATTTATCGGCGCTCTTTACAGTTTAATCCGCAAAACAGGCGACACCAAAGGCATTGACATGGACACCGTTACAGGTGCCGAATGGGACTGATAAAACATCTTTGAAAGTGTTTAAAATGAAAAACTCTGCAAAAGATAACTTTGCGGAGTTTTTTACAAAATAAAAACGGAGGAGTATTTATGAAAATTTTATTTTATGATACAAAACCCTATGACAGAGAATCTTTTGAAAGGGCTCTGGAAAATTACGAAGACATTCAGATTGACTTTCTTAAAACAGATATCTCCTGCTATACGGTAAATCTTTCAAAGGGTTACGATGCCGTATGTGTTTTTGTCGCTTCGGAGGTTACAAAGGGAATTGTTGAGAAACTCGCCGAAAACGGAGTCAGACTCATTCTTTTAAGATGTGCAGGTTTCAATAATGTTGACCTTGAAGAAGCAAGAAAGCAGGGTATCACCGTTATGCGTGTGCCCGGCTATTCGCCCGAAGCCGTTGCGGAACACGCTCTTGCTCTCGCCTTTGCCGTCAACCGTAAAATTCATAAGGCATACATCAAAGTGCGTGAAAACAATTTCAGTCTTGTGGGACTTACGGGTATGAACTTCAAGGGCAAAACGGCAGGTATCGTAGGTACGGGTAAAATCGGCGCAGAAATGGCAAAGTGCTGTCACGGTATCGGTATGAAAGTTATTGCTTACGATATGCATAAAAATCCCGATTTGCCCTTTGCGGAGTATGTTTCTCTCGATGAACTCTTTAAGAGAAGCGACCTGATTTCTCTCCACTGTCCTCTTACGAAGGGTACGACTCACCTTATCAACATTGAAACAATTGAAAAAATGAAAGACGGAGTTATTCTTGTCAACACTTCAAGAGGCGGACTCATCAGCACCGAAGACCTTATTAAAGGCATCAGACAGCACAAGTTTGCAGGTGTGGGTCTTGACGTTTATGAGGAAGAAGATGAAAATGTTTTTGAAGACCGTCAGGACGATATTCTCGAAACCTCCGTTACGGCACGACTGCTTTCTTTCCCCAACGTTATCGTCACTTCCCATCAGGGTTTTCTTACCCAAGAGGCTCTTGAAAATATCAGCGAAACAACGCTGGAAAATGCAAGGACTTTCTTTAAGGGCGAACCCGCTAAAGAAAATATTGTCTGAATTTTGAAAAACATCTGAAAAACTTACCGTAAACTATGGATTTGTTTCTGCCTTTGTGGTAGAATAGGAAACTGTTGTGTAACAAAAGAAGATGAGGGCAACGGTGCCCTGAAAAAACGGAGGTTAAACAAAGGTGCAAAGAGAAAATAAAATGGGTGTAATGCCTGTTAAAAAGCTTGTTATATCAATGTCGTTACCTATGATGGTTTCCATGCTTGCCCAGGCTCTTTACAATGTGGTTGACAGTGTCTTTGTGGCAAATGTATGCGAAGATGCCCTTACGGCAGTTTCCCTTGCTTTCCCTGCGCAGAACCTTATGATTGGTGTTGCAACGGGTACGGGCGTCGGTGTCAACGCTTTGCTTTCAAGAAGTCTTGGCGAAAAGAATTACGAAAAAGCCGATAAAATTGCATCGCAGGGTCTTTTACTTGCTTTGTGCAGTTCCGTTTTCTTCCTTCTTTTCGGTCTTTTCGGTGTAAGATATTTCTTTGCCGTTCAGGTGGGAACCGATTCACCTATTTATTCTTACGGTGTGGATTATCTTTCCGTTGTGTGTATTTATTCCTTCGGCATTTTTGGTCAGGTTACAATGGAAAGATTTTTGCAGTCTGTGGGAAAAACTTCTCTTTCAATGGTAACCCAACTTGCAGGTGCTTTTATCAATGTTATTCTTGACCCTCTGTTTATTTTCGGCATCGGACCCTTTCCCCGTCTTGAAGCAAAGGGCGCAGCCATTGCCACGGTTGCAGGTCAGATTATCGCTTTTGCCGTCGGCTTTATCATCAATAAAAAAGCCAACAAGGAAATTCATTTCACGTTTAAAGATATGAAACCTGACGGAAAACTTATTTCCGATATTTATAAAATTGCAGTGCCCTCAATTATTATGGTTGCTATCGGATCTGTTATGACGTTCAGTTTCAATAAAATTCTTCTCTCTTTCAGTTCAACGGCGGCGGCAGTTTTCGGCATCTACTTTAAACTTCAGTCTTTCATCTTTATGCCTATTTTCGGTCTTAATAACGGCATTATTCCTATTGTTGCCTTCAACTACGGCGCAAGAAACAGGGAAAGAATCACTTCTTGCCTTAAGTTCAGTTCTGTGATAGCAGTTTCCATAATGACAGTCGGTATGATTATTATGATGGTATTTCCTGAACAACTGCTCAGTCTTTTTCATGCAAGTGAAAATATGACTGAAATCGGTGTTGCGGCATTAAGGATTATCTGTACCCACTTCATTTTTGCAGGTGTTTCAATAAATCTTGGCGCCGCATTCCAGGCTCTTGCAAAAAGCCACTACTCCATGGCGGTTTCTTTTGCAAGACAGATTGTGGTGCTTCTCCCCGTGGCATATCTTCTTTCCAAAACGGGAGTGCTCAACTATGTGTGGCTTGCATTCCCCATTGCCGAAGTGGTATCCCTTACCATCTCCCTTGTCTTTTTCTCAAGGGTCTATAAAAATGTTATAAAGAAGATATAAGGAATATTAACCCTCTGTTTTCTCTGTTCGGAAAGCAGAGGGCTTTATTATAATAAAAAAACTTCCGCATTTTTGTGTGCGGAAGTTTTTTTGCTGAAAGTAAGATTATTCTGCTTTGAAAAATTCGTAGCAGGCTCTGTAAGTGCTGTATACGTCTGCTTTTGCAACGATTTCCCAGGGAGCGTGCATTGAAAGAACGGGAACACCAAGGTCAACAACATCAACGCCGAGGTTGGCAATATACTTTGCAACGGTGCCTCCGCCGCCTTCGTCAACTTTGCCGAGTTCACCAATCTGCCACGATACGTTAGCCGCATCAAGCACTCTGCGGACTTTGCCCATAAATTCTGCACTTGCATCGGAGGTGCCTGACTTGCCTCTTGCACCCGTGTACTTGGTGATAACCGCACCCCTGTTGAGTTCACAGCAGTTATATCTGTCGTGCACCGAGGGGAAAGTGGGATCAAAACCTGCATTAACGTCGGCGGAAAGACATTCTGACTTGCACAGAACATCTCTGCCGTCTTCGCCTTCAAGTTTAGCAAGATCCTGAATGAAATATTTAAGGTAGGAAGCGTTAAGACCCGTGTTGCCGTCGGAGCCGATTTCTTCTTTGTCGGCAAGAACGGAAATTACGGTACGCTCGGGAATGTCGCAGTCAAAAACTGCTTCGGCGGCAGGATATGCACAAACTCTGTCGTCGTGACCGTAAGCACCGATAAGACTTCTGTCAAAGCCTACATCGGAAACGGGGAAAGCAGGTACGAGTTCGAGTTCTGCGGAAATGAAGTCCTTTTCAATAATGCCGTATTTATCGTTGAGAAGCTTGAGAACGTTGAGTTTTACAAGTTCACTGCCTGCGTCGGATTTGAAGGGTCTTGAACCGATAAGAATATTGAGTTCTTCACCCTTGATGCCTTCGCCGAGAGGTCTTTTTTCCTGTTCTCTGTCAAGGTGGGGGAGAAGGTCGGTGATAACAAACTGAGATTCGCCCTCTTTTTCGCCGATGTTTACCTTTACCGTTTCGCCGTCGCCTTTAACGATAACGCCGTGAAGAGCAAGGGGGATTGTTACCCATTGGTATTTTTTGATGCCGCCGTAATAGTGAGTCTTGAAGAAAGCCAGATCACTGTCTTCGTAAAGAGGGGTGGGTTTAAGGTCAAGACGGGGTGAGTCGATGTGTGCGGCGGCAATTTTTACGCCGTCTTTTGCTCCTTTTTTGCCTATAACGGCAAGCATAACCGCCTTGCCTCTGTTGTTGACGTAAACCTTGTCGCCTGCTTTGTAACTCTTTGTTTTATCAAAGGGTACAAAGCCTTTCTTTTCTGCTTTTTCCACAATATAGTCTACACATTCTCTTTCGGTTTTACCCTTTCGGAGAAAATCCATATAGCCTTCGCAGAAAGCATCGGCTTTTTTTACTTCTTCTTCACTCATAGCCTTGGAGAAATGCTCCTTTTTGAGCGTGAGTTTTTCAGAAAGAAGTTCTGCCTGAGTTTTTTCTTTATCCATTGTTATTCTTCCTTTCCCTGATAAAGTTTTTTATAAATATTTTTGGTTTTGAGAACCTTATTTACATAATTTCTTGTGCTTTCAAAGGGTATGTTATAAAGACTTTTGCCGTCAGCGGAGCAGTTTTCGTCTTTGAGCCACTTATCAACGTTGCCCATTCCTGCGTGATAGGCGGCAAGGGCGGTGGCTTCGTTGCCGTATCTTTCCATAAGTATGCCGTAAAAATAACAACCGTACTTTATGTTGGTTTCCGCATCAAAGAGTGTTTCTTCAGAAACCGTTTCCTTTCTTTTTTCACTCAGCCACAGAAAAGTTTCGGGCATAATCTGCATAAGTCCTCTTGCTCCCACCGAAGAAACTGCCTTTTCGTCATAGCCGCTTTCACACTCGATAACGGCATAGACAAAATAATTTTCAAGGTTGTTTTCTTGGGCATATTTTTCGACAAAATCGCCGTAGCCCATCGGATATAATGTTTTAAGTATTGACACCGTACCGAAGAATATTACCGTAAGGGTCAGTACCGAAATTAAAACGAGCGAAAGAATTTTACCTGCAAGACGCATCATCTGTGAACTCCTGAAGTTGCTGTTTAAGAGAATAAGGGGGGTAGTTTCTTATTATTATATCGGCATTGGAGAAATAATATTCGTCTTCCCTTTGGGCAGACATTCGCCTTTGAATTTCTTCACGGGAAATACTGTCCCTTTTCAGAAGGCGTTCAAGACGTATTTCTTCAGGTGCATAAACAACGATTATCTTTTCACAAAGGTTTCTGCAACTGCTTTCGAGAAGTGCCGCCGCATCAATGAGGGCATTTTCAAAGCCTTCTTTTTCTGCTTCCTTTATTTCTTCAAGACATTCGTCGTATATTTTCGGATGAGTTATGCGGTTGAGCATATCGGTGTTTTCTCTTGAAGAAAAGGCTCGTGAGGCTAAAAGTCTGCGGTTGAGAGTGCCGTCGGCAAAAAGAATATCGTCACCGAAAAATGAACACAGTTCATTAAGGGCGGGCTTACCTTTGTCGGTAATGTGTCTTGCGATTACGTCGCCGTCAATGATATAAAAGCCTTTTTCTTTCAGAAGGGCTGAAGCGGTGCTTTTTCCTGCACCCGTCTTGCCCGTCAAACCGTAAACTGTCATTTCATACCTCAATAACGTTGAATGCTGCCGCACGGATAAGTCTGTTGAAAACTGCAAGACCGACTCCGTCTTTTTCGGGGAATCGGGCAAAAGCCACATCGGCACCTGTTTCATCTATCTTGCGCAGAGCATCAAAAATATGTTTTGCCTGACTAAAAGCGTTACTTTTTTTGCCGTAAGTAATAGATATAATAGGGAGATCTTTTTCTTCACCTTCAAAGCAAAGTGCAACGCTTTTTTCAGTTTTGTGGAGTTCAATGTATTTTTTGTAATTTTCAAAACTGCCTTTAATCAGAAGCACTTTTGCCTCGGGGGAATAGTGCTTATACTTCATACCGGGAGAAGAAACAGCCTGACCTTCGGCAAGGGCGGAATAAACGGCGTCGTCTATTTCAATTTCACCCAGGACTTCTGTGAGCATTTCGGGGGTAATACCGCCGGGTCTTAAAAGTCTTGGCGGATTTGTGCAAAGGGTGACAACCGTTGACTCAACTCCGACCTGACATTCTCCGCCGTCAACAATAGCGTCAACTTTGCCTGTTAAATCTTCCGTTACGTGTTTTGCCGAAGTGGGACTCGGTTTTCCCGAAGTGTTGGCAGAGGGTGCCGCAAGGGGTACACCTGCTTTTTCGATAATTTTTCTTGCAACGGGGTCCGAAGGCATTCTTACCGCAACGGTGGAAAGACCGCCGCTGACTTCTTTCGGAATAATATTGCTTTTAGGCAGTATAACCGTCAAAGGTCCCGGCCAATACTTTTCTGTGAGGGCTGCGGCAGAATCGGGAATTTCCGTTACGAGTTCTTTCCATTGGGAAAAGTCACTTATGTGAACGATAAGCGGATTATCCGAAGGTCTGCCTTTTGCTTGGTAAATCTTTTTTACCGTGTCGCCGTCAAGGGCGTTGCCTGCAAGACCGTAAACAGTTTCTGTGGGAATTGCAACAATACCGCCTCGGCTCAATATTTCTCCTGCAACTGCGAGGTCTTCATCGCTTGTTGAGAGAATAAGAGTATCTTTCTGCATTTAATCAATCCTGTTCTTCTGAAGCATAGTGTGCTTTGAGTTTATCAATAACTTCGTCAAGTTCACCGTCAAGAACGTTTTTAAGGTTATAAAGAGTAAGGTTGATGCGGTGATCGTTGAAACGGTTCTGATGGAAGTTGTAAGTTCTGATTCTTTCGCTTCTGTCGCCTGAACCGACCTGGCTTTTTCTGTCAGAGTCAATTGAGGCTTTCTGCTTTTCCTTTTCAGCCTGAAGAATCCTTGAACGAAGAACACGCATAGCCTTTTCTTTGTTCTTGTGCTGACTTCTTTCGTCCTGGCATTCAACAACGGTGCCTGTCGGCAGGTGGGTAATTCTTATTGCCGATTCGGTTTTGTTAACATGCTGACCGCCTGCACCGCTTGAACGGAAGGTGTCAATCTGCAAATCGGCAGGATTGATGTCGATGTCAACTGCCTGAGCCTCGGGAAGCACGGCAACGGTAACGGCAGAAGTCTGCTTTTTGCCGTTGGATTCTGTTTCGGGTACACGCTGTACCCGATGGGTGCCGCTTTCAAATTTGAAAAAGCCGAAAGCACCCTTACCGCTGACAAGAAAAACCACTTCTTTGAATCCGCCGAGTTCAGTGGCATTGGAAGAAAGAATTTCCAGCGAAAAGCCTTTTTTCTGGGCAAACATGGAGTACATTCTGAAAAGGTCGTAAACGAAAAGTGCCGCCTCTTCTCCGCCCGTACCGCTTCTTATTTCAACAATAACGTTTCTCTTGTCGTCGGGGTCTTCGGGGATAAGGAGAAGTTCAAGTTCCTTCGTGAGAACGGTTTCTCTCTTTTCAAGGCTCTCGATTTCCCCGAGAGTCATATTGTAAAATTCTTCATCTGAAGATTCTGCCTCGTTTAAGAGAAGTATTGCATCTTCCTTTTCTTTAAGGCAGGTTTCGTATTCGTCAATTTTTTCTTTCAAAGGCAAAAGTGAGTAGTATTCCTTTGAAAGCTCGTTGTATTCTTCGTCAAAACTCTCATTTTCTGAAAAGAACTGCTGGAGTTCATTGTGACGAAGTTTAATCTGCTCAATTTTTCTAAACATAAAATCCTCCGTAAAATTTAATAGGGAAGATTCTGTAACTAAAGAACTTCACCGTCACGGATAATTTTCTTAATATTCTTTTCGGCTTTGTTTCGGGGTACCATTACGACGTGACCGCATTTTTTGCATTCAAGTTTAAAGTCCATACCTGAACGGATAACGCCGAACTCATTGTTTCCGCAAGGGTGATTTTTCTTCATAACAAGCACATCGCCGACTCTGATATCCATGCAGGTGCCTCCTTAAAATTTCTATTAACATAGTATATCACAATCTGCCACAGAATATCAACGATAAAATGTCACTAAAATAAATAAAGATAAAAATTTATGCATATAGTTTATTAAGGTGACAGAATTCGAACCGAATAAGCCTTAAATGTCCGCTTTACAGCACCTTTAATGATTTTTCGCCTCGCAAGACGGCGACCTTTTAAGACTTTTAACGAAGTTGCGGTGAAAATATCCCCCGTTAAACCTTATTGGGTTCGAATGCTGTCACCTTGTGCAAATCTAAAAAACGAAAGGGTTTTTAAAATGAAAAAGTATTATCCCGAAAACTGTCTTATTCACACGCAGGAAAACAAAAACATTCTGCTTTCCGCCGCAGGACTTAAAGATGCCTATTACAGCGGAAAAACTATCGAAGTAAGAGCCACCGTCTGCGATAAAGACCATAATCTTCATGTGGATTTGGGTGTGATGAAAGGAATTATCCCACGTGACGAAGGTGCACTTGGTATTGAAGACGGCTCTGTCAGAGATATTGCAATTATTTCAAGAGTCAACAAACCCGTGCTTTGCAAAATCATTGATTTTAAAACAAATGAAACGGGTGAAACTTATGCCGTGCTTTCAAGAAAAGCCGTTCAGCAGGAATATATGAAAGAATATATTTCGAAACTTACTCCCGGCTGTGTTATTGATGCCGTTGTTACCCACATGGAGCCCTTCGGAGTTTTTGCCGATATTGGTGCGGGAATTTGTGCTCTTATGCCCATTGACTCCATCTCTGTTTCACGTATACCTCACCCCTCGGCAAGATTTTCCGCAGGTGACAAAATCAAAGCCGTTGTGAAAAGTGTTGATGAAAAGGGAAGAATAACCCTTTCCTATAAAGAACTTCTCGGTACGTGGGAAGAAAATGCCGCTCTTTTCAAAGCAGGCGAAACGGTGCCGGGTATTGTGCGTTCCGTTGAAAGATACGGTATTTTCGTTGAACTGAAACCTAATCTTGCAGGCCTTGCCGAATATGTACCGGGGGTAGTGCCGGGTCAGCACGCAAGCGTTTATATAAAGAATCTTATACCCGAAAGAATGAAAATCAAACTTATCATTGTGGATTCTTTTGAAGCGGAATATCCCAAGGAATCAGTCACATATTATAACGATTCGGACTATATTGACAGATGGGTATATTCGCCTGAGGGCAGTGAAAAGAAAATAGAAACTGTTTTTTCTGACTTTGAGTTGACTCAGGAAGTAATTTGATATAAAATGAAATATATCAAAGATAAAAGGACGGAGAAAAATGAAGATTAAAGATTTTATGAGAAAAAGAAACAATACTATAAAATTTGCCGCTGCAAAATCTGTTGTTAAAGCGGCAACTGCCGCAGATGATATGATTTGTTCACCGCCCGACCTTTCAAAAGCAAAAAAAGTGCTTTTCGTTCAGCCTCACCCCGACGATAATCAGATAGGTGCAGGCGGCACAATTGCCTGGCTTCGTTCTATCGGTGTTGAAGTTTACGAACTCACCGTAACTGACGACAGATATGCCGTGCCCGAATATGCAGGTAAGGAAAACGAGGTGCAGACCTTAAGACAGAAAGAGGCTCTTGCGGCACAGCAGTATCTTGGTATGAAAAACGCAGGTTTCCTCGGTTTTGCCGATAAGACTGACGCAACGGAAAGGGAAATTTCTCTTAAGGTTCTTGAAGTAATAAGACGCATAAAGCCCGACTATGTGTTCACCGTTGACCCCAATCTTGAAACCGAGTGTCACTCTGACCACATCAAAGTCGGCACTGCGGTAAAATATGCGGCAATGGATGCTCTTTGCGATTTCTACCCCGAATTTAAGGAGGGCAAACTCCGTGACGATGCCTGGGCGGTCAAAGGTATAGGCTTCTATTACACGGATAAGCCCAACACTCTTGTTGATATTACTGAATTTGAAGAAATGAAGATGAATGCCGTAAAATGCCACAAATCCCAGGCAGAACCCGCACTTCTTGCAGCCGTTATGCTTCAGCAACAGATTTTTGCCGAGGGCACTTCTTTCAAGGCGGCAGAACCTTTAAGAGTTCTCAGCGCTCTGCAGATGCACTGCTTCAATCTCCCCGTAGTATAAACATTAAAATCAAAGGAATGATAATATGACAGTTATATATAACACAAATGCAGGTTCAAGTGAAAAATATGCTGAAATTCTTGCCGAGAAAATGAATTGTGAATGTCTTTCTCTGCAAAAAAGCGACAAAGTTTCTCCTGAGGAAGATGTGGTCTTTATCGGCTGGATAATGGCAGGCGTCATTCAGGGCTTGGAGCAGGCAATGACGAAGTTTCAGAATATACGCTGTGTCTGTGCCGTAGGAATTATGAACACGGAAAAAGCCGAAACGGAAATCAGAGAGAAAAACCATATTGACCTTCCTCTTTTTATTCTTCCCGGTGCTTTTGATATAAGCAAACTCAAGGGCATGTATAAACTTATGATGAATATGATGCTCAAGATGATGAAAGACAAACTTAAGAGTGAAGATAAAGGCGAACAGGTAATAAGTATGCTGGAAAAGGGCGTTGACCTTGTAAAAGAGGAAAATCTTAGGGGCGTAATCGCATTTTTAAGTGAATGATGAATGAAAAAATTAAGGTATTTCAGATTTTGTCAGTCTGAAATACCTTTTTCATTTAGTGATAGAGATTGTCGTTTTCATATTCGGGCTCAACAGAAAGGTTGATACCGAGTTTCTTATATGCCGAGGAGTCAACGTCGGCAGGAATAACTGAAATGTGAGCCTCGCAGTTTTTGAGTTCGGGCAGGCAGGAAAGGGCTTTTTCCGCATTCTTGTCCGTTGCCGCACTGACAGAAAGGGCAACGAGCACTTCATCAACGTGAAGACGGGGGTTTTTGCTTCCGAGATAATTCACTTTAAGGTTCTGCACGGGCTCAATAAGCGAAGCGGGCAGCAGAAGAAGGGAATCTTCAAGACCTGCAAGGTGTTTGAGGGAGTTGAGAATTGCCGCCGAGGCACAACCTAAAAGACCCTTTGTTTTACCCGTGATTATTGTTCCGTCACCGAGTTCGATTGCGGCGGCAGGAGCCTGAGTTTCTTCTGAAATGCGGTTTGCCACCGTTGCCACTTTTCTGTTTTCGGAAGAAATTGCCGCTTTATTCATAAGGAGAAGGAGTTTTTCTCTTTCTTTTTTTGTTTCCATACCGTGTCTGGCATCGTAAAGAGCGCTGTAATAACGGCGGATAATTTCCTGATGTGCCGCTTCCTTAACGGCTTGGTCATCGGTGATGCAGTTGCCTACCATATTTACACCCATATCCGTCGGTGATTTATAGGGGCAGGAGCCGTAAATCTTTGTGAAGATAGCCTCAAGAACGGGATAAATTTCAATGTCACGGTTGTAGTTTACGGTGGGTACGCCGTAGGCTTCAAGATGGAAGGGATCAATCATATTCATATCGTCAAGGTCAGCCGTTGCCGCTTCATAGGCAAGGTTGACGGGGTGATTGAGAGAAAGATTCCATACGGGGAAAGTTTCAAACTTGGCGTAGCCCGATTCAACACCTCTCAGGTGGTCGTGGTAAAGTTGTGAAAGGCACACAGCCATTTTACCGCTGCCGGGACCGGGAGCGGTAACAACAACGATTTTTCTTTCCGTTTCCACATATTCGTTTTTGCCGTAGCCCTCTTGTGAAACAATAAGGGGAACATTGGAGGGATAGCCTGCAATGGTGTAGTGGGTGAAAACCTTGATGCCGAGTTCGCAGAGTTTTTCTTTGAATTTGTCTGCCGCATTCTGTCCGTCATACTGGGTGATAACAACACTGCCCACGTCCAGACCCACACTTCTGAAAAGGTCGATAAGACGCAGAACTTCCTTGTCGTAGGAGATATTAAGGTCACGGCGCAGTTTTTTTGCCTCAATTGCCTTTGCGCTTACGGCAATTACAACTTCCGCCTCGTCTTTTAACTGAAGAAGCATTTTGAGTTTACTGTCGGGCTCAAAACCCGGCAACACTCTTGCCGCATGGTTATCGTCGAAAAGTTTGCCTCCGAATTCAAGGTAAAGTTTACCGCCGAATTTAGAAAGCCTTTCTCTGATATGTTCTGATTGAGTTCTGATATACTTATCATTATCAAATCCTAATTTCATTTTGCCATCTCCTGATTTACGGTATACACAGTATACTTTTATAATGAAAACCCACAAAGACAAATATACCATATTTATTATCTTTTTTCAACAGATAAACACATATTTTTAGCATTTATATTTCTATAAATTTATGGGAATACTGTCGAAAATGCGTAAATGTTGCCAAAAATATTATAAAGTATTACATAAAATAGTGAAATATTGACAGAGATGCGCTTTTTCGTTATACTGAAAACGGGATTGTGGCATAATCTCAAAGCAAAACAGGAACTTGTTCTTCCTTCGGGAAGGGACTGAATATTTAACTTTTTTTACAGAAAGGGAGATGAAAAAATGAAAACAAGAAAATTATCGGCAATACTTTTTACAGTACTGATGATTATCGGTGCAACTGTTTTTGGAGTCACCGCAGCGGAGTGCTCACACATTCCCTGTGAAGCCGTCGAAGAAAGTTTCGAGGCGGAAACCTGCACCACCGACGGCTATTACGATATGGTTGTCTACTGTGAAAAATGCGGTGAAGAATTGAGTCGTGAAACCTATACAATTGCAAAAAGAGGACATAAAGCAGGCGAAGTAAAAAAAGAGAATATTGTAAAAGCAACATATACCAAGGAAGGCTCTTATGAAAAAGTGACCTACTGCTCTGTTTGCTCTGAGGAAATGAAGTTTGAAAATATAACACTCAAAAAGAAGACTCTTTCACAGGCGGAAGACGTTCAGTGGGAGGCTTTATCGGATTCGCAAATAAGACTCACTTGGGAAAAAGTTGCAAATGCAGACGGATACAGAGTTTATAAATATAATGCTGCTGAAAAGAAATGGGAAAAGGTAAAGACAACATCTTCTCTCGGTTATACTGTAAAAGACCTTGATGAAGGGGAAGTTGTTAAATTCAAAGTCAAAGCATATATAAAAGCAGACGGTATAACGGCTTGGGGAAGTGCTTCGGAAACAGTTACCGCTTCAACAGCACCTTCGGCAGTTAAAACTGTTAAAGCAACTTCAAAAACAGAAAACAGCATAAAACTTAAATGGAGCAAAGCTCAGGGTGCCAAAGGTTACAGAGTTTATATGTATAACCCTGACACAAAGAAATGGGAAAAGGTTAAAACTACTTCCTCAACGGGTTATACCGTAAAAGAACTCCAGGCTGATACGGTTTATAAATTCAGGGTTAAAGCCTATACAAAGGTGGGCGGAAAGACTCTCTGGGGTAAAGCAACACCCACTCTCAAAACTCGCACATTGTCTTAACAGAAAACAAAAATTAAAGGCACACTCCGCAGGGAATGTGCCTTTAATTTTATACCTTTGAACCGGGTTTGCCGCAACATTTTTTATATTTCTTTCCGCTTCCGCAGGGGCAGGGGTCGTTGACTCCGACTTTTTTGCCGTCGTTGCGGACGGTTCTGCCTTTTTCGCTTCCGTCACCGGAACCTTGAGTTGAGGTAACCTTTGCAACTTGCTCACGCTTGACTTCTTCATCGGTACGGAAGGAAGCCGAAAGGACAACCTTGACTGTGTCATCTCTTATGGATGAAGTCATTTCTTCAAACATATCGTAACTCATCTCTCTGAAAGCGACAACGGGGTCTTTCTGTCCGTAAGCGAGAAGACCGACACTGCGTTTGAGCTCGTCCATAGCATCGATGTAATCCATCCACTTAAGGTCAACGTTACGAAGAAGCATTGCTCTTTCAATTTCACGCATAACCTCGGTGCCGTATTTTTCTTCACGGCTTTCGTGGAGAGCGTGGGCTCTTTCGGTAAGAAGGTCAAAGATTTCATCGGCTTTATACTTTTTGTCTTCGGTGAAGTCTTTTTCGCTTGTAAGCCAGCCGTTATACTTTTCACGAAGGGAAGCAAGGTGCCATTCGTCTGAAGGAATGTTTGAGGGGCAGAAGAACTCAACGGTATCGCCGATAGAGTCGTCAATCATTTTCACAATGACGTCTTTGATGTCTTCACCCTTAAGAACTTTGTCACGCTGACCGTAGATGATTTCTCTCTGACGGTTCATAACGTCGTCAAAGGAAAGAACGTTTCGTCTGACGGCAAAGTTGTTGCCTTCAACCTTACGCTGAGCAGATTCAACCTGCTTTGTCAGCATACCCACCTCAATGGGCATATCGTTATCAACGGGAAGTGAGTTCATTATTGCCATCATTCTGTCACCGCCGAAAAGACGGAGAAGGTCGTCCTGCATTGAAAGGTAGAAACGGCTTTCACCGGGGTCGCCCTGTCTGCCTGAACGACCTCGGAGCTGATTGTCGATTCGTCTTGAATCGTGTCTTTCGGTGCCGATAATGTAAAGACCACCTGCTTTTCTGACAGCCTCTGCCTCGTCTGCAATTTCTGTTTTAAACTTTGCTTCAAGTTCCTTGAATTTTTCTCTTGCTTCAATGATGTCTTCGTTATCCGTATCGCCGAAGCCCGTTGCTTCTGCAATAAGTTCTTCGGAATATTCGAGTTTTCTCATCTCGCTCTTTGCAAGAAATTCCGCATTACCGCCAAGCATAATGTCGGTGCCGCGACCTGCCATATTGGTAGCGATTGTAACCGCACCGAATTTACCCGCCTGAGCAACGATTTCTGCTTCTTTATCGTGATGTTTTGCGTTGAGAACGTTATGCTTGATGCCTCTTTTTCTCAGGGCATTGGAAAGTTTTTCACTCTTTTCAATGGAAACCGTACCAACGAGTACGGGCTGACCCTTTTCGTGACATTTCAGAATCTGCTCAATGATTGCATTAAACTTGAACTGCTCCGTCTGGTAGATAACGTCGTTGTTGTCAATTCTCTGTAAAGGTTTGTTGGTGGGAATTTCAACGGCGTCAAGGGAATAGATTTCTCTGAATTCCTCAACCTCCGTCATAGCAGTACCCGTCATACCCGAAAGTTTTTCATAAAGACGGAAGTAGTTCTGGAAAGTGATTGTTGCAAGGGTTTTGTTTTCTCTTGCAATTTTTACGTTTTCCTTGGCTTCGATTGCCTGATGAAGACCGTCGTTATAACGTCTGCCGATCATAATACGGCCCGTAAATTCGTCAACGATAAGCACCTGACCGTCTTTTACAACATAGTCAACGTCTCTTGTCATAACACCGTGAGCCTTGATGGCCACATTTATGTGGTGGGAAAGAGAGAGGTTATCGGGGTCGCTGAGGTTTTCAACATTGAAGAATTTTTCTGCCTTGATAATACCGCTTTTTGTAAGAGAAGCAGTTTTCGCTTTTTCGTCAACGATGAAGTCTGCGCCTGCCTCTTTAGCAATATCTTCAAGGTTTGCCTTGGAGTCTGCTTCGGCGATTCTGTAGCCTTTGAGAGTTTTTACAAAACTGTTGGCAATGGAGTACAGTTCACTTGACCTGCCGCCCATACCTGAAATGATAAGGGGAGTTCTTGCCTCGTCAATGAGAATGGAGTCAACTTCGTCAACAACGGCAAAGTAGTGACCTCTCTGCACTTTCTGGTCGTTATACTGCACCATATTGTCACGCAGATAGTCAAAGCCCATTTCGTTGTTTGTACCGTAGGTAATATCGGCGTTGTAAGCATCTTTTTTATCATTGTGCTCCATACCGTTTACGATAAGGCCAACGGAAAGACCGAGATAGCGATAGATTTTGCCCATCCACTCACTGTCACGGCGTGCAAGGTAGTCGTTAACGGTAACGATGTGTACACCTTTGCCTGTAAGAGCATTAAGATAGGTGGGGAGAGTTGCAACAAGAGTTTTACCTTCACCTGTTTTCATTTCAGCAATTCTGCCCTGATGAAGAACGATACCGCCCATAATCTGAACGGGGAAGTGCTTCATGCCCAGAACACGCCAGGCGGCCTCACGGCAGACGGCAAAGGCTTCGGGAAGAAGGGAGTCCAGACTTTCGCCTTTTTCAAGTCTTTCCTTGAATTCGGGCGTTTTAGCCTTGAGTTCGGCATCTGTCAGTGCACTATATTCTTCCTCATAGGACAAAACTTTGTCCACGGTAGGTCTGATTCTTTTGATTTCCTTTGATGAGTAATCACCGAAAAGTTTTTTGAGTAAACCCATATAATCACCTCATATTTCTGTTTATTAAAGCTATCATTTTATTTTATCACACAAAGACAGATATTTCAACTGTTAAACAGGGTCTTTTTTTGTCTGAATTAAAACTAAAGAATTTTGCATTTATCCTTGCTAATTAAATGTGAAGTGTGTTACAATAAAGTGAAGTATTTAAGGTGGCTGTGTCACCTAAACCGAAAGGAGAAACAGAAATGGATTACAAAGCAAAATATCAGCAGTGGCTCACATTCGATGAGGAAACCAAGGCAGAACTTCTCGGTGTAGAAGACGAGAAAGAAATTGAAGACAGATTTTATAAAGACCTGGCTTTCGGCACAGGCGGTCTTCGCGGCATTATGGGTGCAGGTTCAAACCGTATGAACAAGTATACCGTAGGTAAGGCTACATACGGACTTGCAAAATACATTATGAGCAGAAACGAAGGCGAAATCAAAGTTGCCATCGGTTATGACACGAGAAACAACTCCGCTTACTTTGCCCGTGTTGCAGCAGGTATCTTTGCTTCCTGCGGTTTCAGGGTTTATCTTTATGACAGAGCACTCCCCGTACCCGTGCTTTCTTTTACAACTGCTTATCTCAAATGTAACGCAGGCGTTATGATTACTGCTTCTCACAACCCCAAGGAATATAACGGCTACAAGGTATATGACTCAAAGGGCTGCCAACTTTGCACGGAAGATGCAACGAGTGCAATCGGCTTTATCAACGATATAACGGATTACAAATCAATTCCCTTCTGTGATGAAAGTGAAAACATCACCCTTATCGGTGACGATGTTTTCGGCGAATTTTGCAAAGCAGTTAAAAAGCAGTCACTTTATGAAGAAAAGTCAGACCTTAAAATTGTCTACACACCCCTTCACGGTACAGGTAACGTGCCCGTAAGAAAGATGCTTGAAAATATGAATGTTACCGTTGTTAAAGAGCAGGAAATGCCCGACGGCAACTTCTCAACGGTAAGAAGTCCCAACCCCGAAGAAAAAGACGCTCTCACCATTGCCATTGAAAAGGCAAAGGAAATTGATGCAGACCTTGTTCTCGGCACCGACCCCGACTGCGACAGAGTAGGTATTGCCGTCAAAGATAAAGGTGACTATGTGCTCTTTACGGGTAATCAGACGGGCGCACTTCTTGTAAAGTTCGTTCTTGAAATGAAAAAAGCCACCCTTAACGAAAAGTCAACTCTCATCAAGACCATCGTTACTTCGGAACTTGGTGCAAACATCGGCAGAAGTTACGGTCTTATTGTTGAAGAAACCCTTACGGGCTTCAAGTATATCGGTGACAAGATGTGCAAGTATGAAGAAACGGGTGCACAGGAATTTGTTATCGGCTATGAAGAAAGTTACGGCTACCTTGTGGGCACTCACGCAAGAGATAAGGATGCCGTTGTTTCCTCAATGCTTATTTGCCAGATGGCTGCATTTTATAAAAATCAGGGCAAGACTCTCGTTGATGCTCTGAATGATGTTTATGACGAATACGGATACTATCTTGATCACCTTGATTCTTTCACTCTTAAAGGTAAAGACGGTGCAGAAAAGATAGCCGACCTTATGGTATATTTCCGTGAAAAAGGTAAGGACGTATACGAGGGAATTGACAAGGTTCTTGATTTCAGCCTCGGTATAGCAGACCTTCCCAAAGAAAACGTACTCAAATATACCTGGGCAGACGGCTCCTGGCTTGCTGTAAGACCTTCGGGTACAGAACCTAAAATCAAGGTTTACTATTCAGTGAGAGAAGAGTCAAAGGAAAAGGCACAGGAAAGACTTGCCGCTCTCAGAGCCTACATATCTTCAGTTATCAACTAAGGAGTATCCAATGAAAATTCAGGAATATGTTGAAAATATCCTTCAGCCCAAACTCCAGGGCGACGGCGGTTGGGTAGAATTTGTGTCGGAAGAAAAAGGGGAACTGACTCTTGTTTTTCGTGGCGAATGTTCAAAGTGTCTTATTCTGCACAGATGTACGCAGTGGATTGAAGAACAGATTAAGAGGGACCTTAAAAAAACGGTGAAAGTCAACGCTGTTCGCAGAAAACCCTATTTTCAGGACACGTGAGGTAAAATATTATGGCACATATAAAAGTCGTAAGACGTTCGATGCGACCTGAAGAATGGACAGATTTACGCTTCGGGTGGCTCAAAAGATACATATATAAATCAAAATGGGAAATTAAAAATCTTCTCATAAGAGATGCACGTCAGGTATCGGAAATGCAGTTTGAGTATTATTCCGATTCCTACCGTCCTCTTAACAAGGGAGATATGTACTTTACTCCCGACGGCACTGCTTTTATAAAAGCAGACGTTGACCTGCCTAAAGAACTGCAGAATGAAGAACTCTGGTTCTCCCTTAAAACTGCGGCGGAAATCTGTGTAAAGGTCAACGGAAAATATATCGGCGGTGTTGACCCCAACAGAGAAAGAATGCTTCTCTCTCCCTATATAAATCCGAAAGAAACCCTTCATTTTGATATGATGGGCTATAACCGTTCAAAACCCGACGATGAAAGGAATCCCGAATCTCTTTCCGTAAGAGGCTGCCGTCAGATTTTTGAGGGTGCATATATCTGCACTGTCAACCACGACGTGCAGGAACTCGTGTGGGACTTTGAACTTCTTCTGGATATTGCAAAGAGTGAACTTTTCAATGAGGATTACCGTGCTTTCCTCAATAAAGAACTCAACAATGCAATGAATCTTATCGACTTTGACTCGGAAGAACTTTACGGCGTTAAAGAAGCAAAGAAGTATGTTGATGAAGTTATCTACGCCAATGACAACTATAAAGGTGCAGGTGATGTTGCTCTTATCGCTCATTCCCACCTTGATATTGCTTACTATTGGAGAAGAATCCATTCGGTGCAGAAGAATCTGAGAACCGTTCTCATTCAGCTTCGCCTTATGGATAAATATCCCGACTTCAAGTATACTCATACCCAGCCTTATGTTTATGAAACCCTTGAGAAGTATTATCCCGAGGTTTTTGAAGAACTCAAGGAAAAGGTTGCCGCAGGTCAGTTTGAGCCTGTGGGTGCTATGTATGTTGAGCCCGACTGTAATGTTCCCTCGGCGGAATCTCTTATCCGTCAGTGTCTTTACGGTCAGCAGACCTATAAGAGAATGTTCGGCAAAACCGTCAACAACGCGTGGCTTCCCGACGTTTTCGGTAACAGTTGGATTTTGCCGCAGATACTCAAAAAGAGCGGTGTGGACTACTTTGTTTCAAACAAGATGTCCACCTGGAACGATACCAACCGTTTCCCCCACAACAACTTCAAGTGGAAAGGTATTGACGGCAGCGAAGTTTATGCCTGCGTACCTCCGACTCACTTTATCACCTGGAATATGCCCTCACAGATTCAGGAAAATTGGGAGGCATACATAGACAAGGATTCAGGCGGACAGACTCTTAATATGTTCGGCTACGGTGACGGCGGTTCAGGCTGTACGGAAGAAATGATTGAACTTATGCACCGTTTCAACAAACTTTCCGTAATGCCCAAGTGCGAACACGTAAGCGGTGCAAAGTTCCTTGAGAAAAATCTTAAAGGCAATGAAAACCTTGAAGTCTGGGACGGCGAACTTTACCTTGAAATGCACAGAGGCACTTTCACAACAAAGAGTGACCTAAAAAGAGCAAACCGCCGCATCGAATATAAACTCAGAAATGCAGAAATTCTCTCTCTCATAAGAGGGGAGGACAATACCGCAAAAATCACGGAGATTTATAAGAAACTTCTCATAAATCAGTTCCACGACATTTTGCCCGGCTCTCATATTCATCCCGTATATACCGACGCTATGGAAGATTACGCAGAGATGGAAAAGGAACTTGACGTTATTATCGGCAGCGGATCAAAATATTTCAACACCCTTAACTTTAAACGTGATGCCCTCACTTTTGTGGAAAACAAAAAGGGTACTTCAGTACGTTACGGCAAAAAGGGTAACTGGCTCGTGCCCTGTATTGAGGCTATGAAGTCAGGCACCGTCAGAGCACAGAAATATGACAAAGAGTGGATAACTGTCGGCGATACCGTTGAAACACCCTACTACTCGGTGAAGTTTAATCCCGACGGCTCAATTGCTTCGCTTTGGGACAAGGAAATGTCAAGACAGTGGGCAGAGGGCGACTTTAACAAACTCAAACTTTATACCGACTACCCCGGCAACTATGACGCATGGGATATTCTTCCCAATTACAAGGATAAGCAAGTGCCTCTCGAAGTGGCTTCACCTCTTACCCTTAAAAGAAAAGACGGCGAATGTGCAGAGTTTGAAACAGTGCTCAAAACGGAAAAGAGTACATGGAAAATGCTCATCAGACTTTTCCGCCGCAGCAGAGGTATTGAAGTTGAAAATATCGTTGACTGGCAGGAAAAACACCGTCTTGCAAAGGCAGAATTTTCATGTAACATTCTTTCGAGAAAGGCTCTGTGCGATACTTCGGCAGGTTTTATCGAAAGAGAAACCCACAGAAATACCACATGGCAACAGGCACGCTTTGAGTGCTGCCATCACAAGTGGTGTGACCTTTCGGAAACAGGCGCAGGTATTGCCCTTATAAACGACGGCAAATACGGCGCAGGTTTTGAAAAGAACGTGATGAGTCTTTCGCTTCTTCGTGCAACAATCCGTCCCGATGTAACTTCCGATATGGGTCAGCACAATTTCTGCTATATGATTGTTCCTCATAAGGGCGATGTTGTTTCGGCAGGAATCAATAACCTTGCTTTCCAATATAACGTACCGCTTGTTAAGGCAGACGGCGAGTGGAAGTTGCCCACCTTTGAGCCTCTTTATCTCCAGAGTGCAAAAAAATCCGAAGACGGCTCAATGACGGTAATCCGTCTTTCCGAGCAGAACGGTGCGAGAGGACAGATTAAACTTCCCTCAAAAGTTAAACTTCTCAATATGCTTGAAGAAGCAGAAGGGGAAACCGATGTTATCGAGTATAAGCCTTTCGAGATTATTACGATAGGTATTGAGTAAGAGGGAATCAGCATTCCGAAAGTTTTAAGTGAATAAAAATCGACCACCCGAAGAAACGTGAACTTCGGGTGGGTTTATCATTTAAGGTTTTATTTGTTCTGTTGTTCAGTCACTTTCGGCATCGTAACTGTAATCGTCAGTGATGTTGCCGTTTTCATCATAGAAAACTTCATTTACAAGGCAGTAGTTTCCTTCTGTGTCTGACTCGTAGGTTGCAACCGAACTTATAACGCCGTTGCTTATGCAGGTCTGTATTGTCAGGTTGCCTGCATAGTCGGGGGTATATTCATAAATATCTTCGTTTACTACATTGCCTTCTGCATCATACTCGGTATAGGTGAGAAGCATATTGTTCTCGTTATATGTGCTGACACTCTTGTAACCGTTTTCCAGATAGAAAACAGATTCGCTTTCATAAACGGCGTTACCTGTGGAGTTATAGAGAAAAGTTGATTCGCAAACAAGTTCGCCGTCGTGATACTCCTTATAGGATTTGGCGTTGCCGTCTTCGTAATATTCGTAGTCGAGAATCTGGGAATACAGCACAGACCCTTGAGCATCATATCCCATACAACCGCTCATTGTTCCTTGCTCGTCAAAGGTAAGAATGTCGTAGAAGCCGTCGCCGTAATCAACAATTACCATATTACATTCTTCGCAGTAGCCGTCATCATCAAGGGTGTGTTCTGCCAAATTAAGCACTTTGCCGCACTCACATTCCTGCCGGTGATTCACTTTGTCTGCTTTCCACGTAAGTTCGGTGTGTTCGTGTAACGAGCAGGCGGTAAGGATACCGAAAAGTAATACGCAGGCAAGAATAATTGCTGAATATTTCTTTTTCATGATTTCACCTTTTCTTTAGACATAATTTCGGAAATTTCTCCTGTGGGGTTATTGTACCACACAAAACAGGTGTATGCAACTGTTGAAAAAAGTTGGTGCAAGGTTTCGTCGGGTCAAAAGGACATCTGTTATCTGTTTTTATAAATTCACACTTCAATTATTTATTCGTGCAAATAGACCTTTATCTCGATTTTTATCCATTTGCCCTTTTTCTCTTTTGTAGAAATTCTTCCGAAAAGAAGTTTTCCTGCATCCATTAAGCGAGCGAAGATTATATTATCCTTTTTGGGTACATAGCCGATTTTTGCGCCGCTTTGAGTTTTGATAACAATTGCTTCATTGTCGTACTCGTTGTCGGGTTCTCTGAAAAAATTCAGTTTTTCATCGGTTTTAAGATGAGGCTCAAGGTCTTCTATCCCGGGAACGTGAGTTGTCCCTGCAACGTAAGTGTCAAAGAGAAAAATGTCTTTTTCAAAGGGTTTGGGCATTACCAATTCACCGCTTTTGCCGTGTATAAGCCCAATAAGACTGTTTTTGTCGCCTTTTATCAGTTCTGACATATAATCACCTCAGCATTTCTTCCAATCCGTTTTTATATATTTTTATAATTTCTTTATAGTAAGCGAGAATTTCTTCAAGTTCTTGTTTTCTTTCCTGCTCTTTTTTCGGGTCTTCGACTATATCCTTAACGGTGTAGGGGTACTGACTCTTGATTTTGTCGATACCGTCTTTTATGTGACGGAGCATTTTATACGTCCTTGCTTTTTCCGAGGGTAAAACCGTTTCTCTTTGAAGATTACTGTCCACCATTGATAATATCGCCTCATCTCTTGACATTTCTTTTACTCTTGCGGGTATTTTCTCATACCCTGCAACTTCAAAAGCTCTTTTTCGTCTGTGCCCTGACACCATTTCATACATTCCGTTTTCAACAGGTCTTATGATGACAGGCTGTATCAAACCTCTTTCTTTTATGCTTTCAACAAGCTCATCCATACTCTCATCGTCTTTAACGAGATAGGGATGATGAAGAAAATCACGTATTTGTGTTAATGGCACATCAGTAAGCATTTCATTCTCTGCCATACATTAGCCTCCGATGAAATTTGCAATCGCCGCAATGATATGGAGAAATGCCGCTGTGTAAAGACCGGGCAAGACAAGTAAACCGTGAATCATTTGTTTTTCCTCCTTGTATTATTTTTTTGAGGGTGACTTACTTTACCTAAAGCCCTGTGATTTTTTTGAACATTGTTTTTACCTCCTTGTTCGCAAATTTTTGTTAAATAAAAAATGCCGCTACTTTTTACAGTAACGGCTATGTATGTCTATTAAATTTTGGCAATAAAAAAGACCGAACATTTCTCTTGAAAAATTCGGTCTTTTGTCTAAATATATTATTAGATATTGTTCGAGTTCAACTACTCGATTTGCTTTTACGGAGCTTCAATTATATCAGTAACAATCCAATTACCATCATCATTTTTCTTGATTTTCCAATAGGAAAGAATATCGACATCTGCATCAATAGTTTCATTGTTCTCATCATATCTTTCGTCAGAATAAATTACCCACATAAATCCACTATTTTTCCTTATTTTCGCCGTGACTAATTCAATAGACAAATCAAGACGAGTCACATCAACAGAACAATAGTACCTTGACAACGCACCAACATCTTTATCCGTAATCGTTTCTGATATTGAATGAGAAAAAACATCTTTAGCGGTATCAATTATTGGTTGTACTATACTGCGCTCTTCTTCTGAACATTTATAATCAATTGAAAAATAGTTAATCCCATAGTATGACCAATAAGACTTATAATTTTCGTAGTAGTCTGTGTGATTATTATTATAGATAAATACTATACTAAGAAAACAAAAAACACATACAGTGAAAATTAAAAGTTTTTTCATTGAAATTACCTCAATTCAATTTTAATATGTTTGAATCACTCTGCATTTATAAAAACCATCATAAAAAGTATCAATACTTTCATCTTCTCTCATTTTAGAATGACCACAATAGCTTAATTTACCTGTTTTTTGAGAGTAAGTTACAATTACAGAATGTTGATAACCGCCAATAAGTGGTTTACCTTGTAAAACAAAGCCCTTGTTAAGATACGGACTCATATTTGAATTTGCCTTTGCTTCATATGTAGCATAGTGCGGGGCTAAATAATTGTATAACTCTACAACTCTCACCCAAGATGTGGAAATACTATATTTTTTCGTTGAATTGTTTTTAAAATAGAACCATCGTGCCTCTGTTTCTACATATCCATTTGCAGTAGTGTCGCTTGTAATATATGTTTTAGGTAAGTAACCATAAAATAATGCCTGTGAAACAAAATTTGTACAATCCTCATTATCACCAAGATAAATATATTCAGCATAATTCGGGCTTGTAGCATACTCTTGTGCGTACTCCTGAATAAGATTACCTGATAACTTAGGCCATGCATTACGTGAATTTTCTAAAACACTATTAGAGTATTCCCTCAACAAGCTTGGTATTGTGGTTTCTGAAAAATTATATTTAAAATCATATTGGATAATTTCAGAAATCGTTAATTCTTCAAAACCTTTATTTCGAGAACCACTTTTGATCACATCTAAGTAGTCAGTGTTATTCTTTAGCTGTTCATAATATAAACACATGTATAAATATAATGGACCAAACTCTTTATTTTCCTGAGCTCTTCTAAAAATTCCATCCCCATCGCCAAGTAAAGAGTTCTCGACATATTCATTAAATTCCTTCGTACCAATAATGATTCCACCACAATGATTATCCAAATATGTTTGAGCCATAACCGCAATATCCTTAAATGTATCGTCGGCTGTTATTCCCCAAAGAGACATGATTTCCATTTTATCTAGATAATCTTGATGTTCTAAAACGTTATACTCATCGTTTAGTTTTTTAATAAAACCATCTAACTGATTGGCATTTTTCAGACTAATAACTTCCTGATTATTACAAAGTTCTTTGTCATAAAAATTTAATGCATTTAATTCTTGAGTAGACAGCGTGTTGTTGGAAACTGTGAATGCATGTACTGGTGATATTTGAAAAATTAATATTATTGCAAAAACCACTGATAAAAATTTTACTTTTTTCATATTTATTATACTTTCTACGATTATAAAATAATATTCATTCCAATTACTTAAACCATTGGAATCATCCCCTAACTATATAGAATAAAAACCTCTTATTTATATAGTTCAAAAAAACGCAGAAAGTAACAAATATTTTCATTTTTATTATACACCTTATGCTTATAACAGTCAACAAAATCAACAGCAACTAAATAAATTAAAATCAAAAATTAGTTTCATCAGTTTTAAGTATTATAGAGCAATTCCAAGACTAAATAGCCTTTTGGAATTGCTCTATTTTTTATAAACGAAACATTACATTTTGTATTTACGACAGTCATTGTCGTAAATTTTGGTGTCTGAACAAATTTTGATTTGTCGTAAATTTGTCGTAAACCACTTTTTCGGGTGATTT
>CAYNIN010000009.1:0-41028 GCA_964397395.1 uncultured Faecalibacterium sp. | reverse complement strand
ATTTTGCGCTCTGAATTTAACTGTATTTTCCTTTTGTGTCTGACTTTCATATTGACCGCAATCCGTCCGTCAATATTAACAAAGCAAAATAAATTTTTTCGTCACAAGACACAATATTAAATATTTCATTAAGTTTTTTTTAGGTGCTTATTGACTTTATTGATTTTTAAATGTTATACTGATACTAACTGAAAGTGACTCATTATGCCTTTTTGAAGGTAAACTGTGCCAAAAAGACTCATCCGTCACGATTTTATCGTGCAATCTTCCTTAAAAGGAAGGCGATTCAGCTGCAATTTTTTTCTGCGGCAGATGAGTTAAAACTGTCAGGTCAGGGGCGGGGCAGGTGCTTTTCAAAAGGAAAAACGGGTGCACGGTAAATTTCATTTATACGGCAAAAAAGCTGTTTGAAATAGACAAGGTTAATTTTTATTAAGGGAGGAAAATCTTAATGAAAAAACAATTAAAAAAATCATTATCTTTATTTTTAGCAGTGCTTATGGTACTGTCTTGTTGGGTGTGGGTCGCTCCGCAGAAGGCAAGCGCTGACAATGACAATACAACAGGTCAGTATTATGTTAAGGCTAAAGTTTATGTTGACACTTATTGCGATGCTGCATACGGTAATTTTTATTTGTCCTGGACAACTAATAACGGTACAGGAAGCAATACAAGTTTAACAAAGGTGAAAACCTTGAGTGCGGGCACCTTTGGTAGTGGTGTAGACGATACTACAATTACACTGTATGAAGGCTATATAGACGGTTTTCCTTATCAGGCGGCAACGGATATGGTTGTTCCGAGTGACTTTGCAGGTCGAGAACTTGACATTGATAGGCTTGCTGTTTATGTTGGTGCAGATAAAGATTCTTGCACTAATTTGGTTCTTGGTGGTTCGGACTCAGATAGCTACGAGTGCAAGTCTGGTTGGAGCGATGCTTCTTGGAGCACATCAGACTTTACTATAAACAGAGTAGGTACTCTTCCTTACATCAATTCAGCCGAGTCTATGGGTACTACCACCCTTGATTGCCCTGCTGTAGGCACAGCATTGAAAGAAGGTAACAAAACAACTCCAGTAAAGCCGGTGTATTGGGACCAGTACGGTGTTAAGTGGATTGCAACAGTCGATCCTACATATTATATTTCAAAGACAGAAAATGGTTCCGAGTTAGACAATACCGATGAAAGCCATGGCTTCTGGACAGCAAAAAGCGATACCAGCGGTTATGTGAACATTAACTCTGCAATGCAGGAAAATTTTTTGCCTGAAGATGACGGTAAGAATGAGTACTACATGGTTGCAACGATAAACAATGGCAGTACGGATGTCAAAGTCTCTCAAAAAATAACAGTTTCCTTTTCTCCGGTTACCTTCATTTTTGATGCTGACGGCTCAATAAGCGGACTTAATTCAATCATAAAAGATGCCGGCGGTAATGTACTGTCCACAAGCAAGTTCGAACCCAGTGATTATTACGGTCAGAGCGGAACTTTCCCGACCAACGAAAGCGTTACTGCAGGCACAGGCTACACTTTCTACGGTTTCTGGACAGTTAAGCAGCCCACATCCGGTGACGCATCATTCAATGCTCTTGCGGCAAAATTTGCCGAGCCTTGTTCAAGCACGGACTATGCAACTTATAAAGCTATGACAGGAGCAACGGAAAGTAACGGTGTTGTGACTGTAGTTGTTGACGGCATAGAAAAGAGATATTACGATGCCGGTGAAAATTGGGATACATCCATCAAAACTTTCGACGGCAACAGAACTTACTACGGTTGGTGGCTCAGCGATGACCTCTCAGTTAAATTCTATGATATCGACGGTTCATACTTCGGCGAACAAACCGTAAAATACGGTCAGACTCAGTCCGTTGTCACTTGGCCCACATCTAAATATGTAGATACAGGTTACACCAGCGGTGCATTTACATTTAAGATTGATAACAACAAATGGATAAACTATGACGGTGAAGAAGTAATCAAGTCCGGTTATACCTTCACTCACGACCTTCTTCTCACTCCCGGTTTATCAGGTTCTTCATTTGCAGACGAATATAATATAGCTTTCGTTGACCAGAACCTTGATAACAACGGTCAAATTACCAACATCGGTGAACTTGGCGGAACAACATATACCAAGAAATACGGTTACAGAGAAACAATTGCATTCCCTGCTACAAGAGAAGTTCCCGATGAAATTTCAACTGACCTTCAGTACAGTTATGAATTCCTCGGTTGGTCAACCGTTGCACCCGCAAACGGCAGATACCACGTTCTTCTTGAAGATGCTGACTTCGACGTAAACGGTAGGGCAGTCGGTATCAACAGCGACTGGATTGTCAGAAACGATGCCATATACTATGCTGTTTACAGACGTTACACAAGAACTTATGCAGTTAACTTCTGGTACTATGATGCCACAGCCACCTATGTATCAAGAAGAGTAACGGTTAAATACGGTGACAGACTTACACCTCCCACCGACTATGTTCCTTACAATTATGCAACGGGCGGTTACGGTTATACATTCGCTAACTGGAATTATACAGACGGAAATAACAACAAAGCAACTCTCGGATATTCCGATTCAATCTTTTTCACATCTGATTATATCAGTATCGCTTTCGGTGCTGTTGTGGGTTCCGGCGGTGCCGTTACAATTCAGGCTTCATACGGCGCAGGTGTTCCCACTCCTTACACGGTAACCTTCCTTTACAGAGATGCCAAAGGTGAAGTTCAGACTCTCGAAGCCGAAGTAAATCACGGAGAAACCATTACACAGGAAACAATTGACAAGCTCGTTACTGCAAAAGAATATGACAACGGTGAAGCACTTGTAACTTATATGGGCAGATGGACTGTTGTTGAAGGTGCCGCAGAGGCAGAAGTATATGAAACAAATGCTCTTACTTCATTCTCACCCACTTCACATATCACTTTTGAAGCAGAGTACGGCAATCCCAAGAATTTCTATACCGTAACTTATGTTGACGGCACAAACTCATACAATGAACGAGTTCTCACAGGTGAAAATCTTCCCGAGTGGACATATAAATCCGTTAACGATAACGGAACACCCGATGATGAAACCGACGATGAAGAAGTCGATAAGGTGTATGTGCCTTCAATGGCAGACGATGAAAAGGGTTCATACGAGTTCCAGGGTTGGTTTGACGAAAAGCAGACTGATACAACCTATAACGCAACTAACGGTAAAAAGTATACAACTGCTGATAAAGTTAGCGGCAATCTTACACTCTATCCTCAGTTTAAGTATAGACCCTTCACCTATACCATCAAGTTTATGAACTATGACGGTTCTGTTCAGCTTGCAGCAGGTGAATATGAATACGGACAGAATTTCGCATCAATATTTGCAATAGCACAGAAAGCCGCTCAGTACAGAGATGCTGATGAAACTTATGAATATACCTTCATCGGTTGGGATCAGCCTTACAATGAAGACAACCTTATATGTGAAGGTAAAGACGTAACATTTACCGCTCTGTATAAAGCATCATACAGATACTACAATGCAAAGTGGTATAATTCAAAACTCGTTGACGGCAAATGGGTTGCAGACAAAACTACGGAAGTTGTCGATGAAGAAACTGTTGAAAAATATCTTCTTGCAACAACTCACCACACCTATAACAGTAAGGTTTATACACCTTCAGTAAGCACAATCTGTAATGTAACCGCTCCCTCGGGTCAGGATTATGTATTTGCAGGTTGGTATTACAACGATGCAAATGGCAATGCCGTTAAGTATACAAGAGGTATGCTCATTACTTCCGAGATGGAATTTTATGCAACATATACTCTTACTACCAAGAAACTCACTGTAACAACGGTTGTTGACGAAAAAACAACAGAGTACACCGTTGCATCAGGTGAGAAAGCAACTGTTCCCGATCCCGTTGCAGGTTTTGTTGACGAAAAAGCACACAGAGGCTTTGCCGGTTGGTACACAACGGCAACCTGCACTTGTACAGTTGCAGACGCTGAGGGTGTAACCGAATGCACTTGCGTAGAAGTTGATTTTGACAGCACACCTATTACAGAAAACATAACGGTCTATGCAAGATTCGAAGTATCCGCTCACGTTTACGACAATATGCTGGACAAAGAAGCCCCCACATATTATAAAGCGGGTACAAGACAAATCTGGTGTTCATGTGATTCAACGCGGACACTCACAACACAAGCAATTCCCATGCTTACCGATAATGTTGCCCCCACAGGTACAATCTACCTCGGCGCACTCGGCAAGTGGAGTTCAACAGGCGATCCTGCATACAGTACAGATAATGATCCCGTAACACTTTATGCTAATGCAAAAACTGATATCATTATCAATACAAATGATACAGGTTTATGCAACGATAACAGTGAAGAACACAACGCAACAACATGTGTAAACTGCCTGTACAATCCCACAGGTATCGGTAAGGGTGTCAAGACTATTAAGGCTTTTGCATTCCCCGGTGAAACTGCTCTCACAGCAGAGAACTACGGTGCTGCACAGGAAGTTGCCATTACCGTTTATGAAGATACTTCAGAAATTCTTACGAACACTGCCAACTATACTGTTAAACTCGGTGATCTGGTAGTTGCCGACCTTGATGAAAACGGCGAAGTTCAATATGAAGTTGACGAAAACGGCGAACAAATCATCAAGACAACACCTCTCAAAGACGGCGAAATTTATATCATTTACTATTATGTTACTGATAAAGCCGGCAATATGCTTAACAGAAAGGTTAGAACTGCAAAGTTCTATTACGACACAACTGCTCCCACTTTCACGGTAGAGGGTGAAGGCGACGGCACTAATGTTTATTGCGAAGAAGCAACAATAAAAGTTGTTGAATCCGACACAACTCTCACAGTTAACGGTGAAAGTAAAGCTTACACAACAACAGCAGCAAACGGTTCAGCAACATACACAATCGAAGAAGCAGGCAACTACCTTGTCAAAGTTACCGATAAGGCAGGCAACAGCACTTCAAAGAAAATCAGAATTGCAGAACACGATTATGCAACGAAACAGGCAGATGCAACCTGTACGGTTGACGGTTATGTAAAAACCGTATGTCTGACTTGCGGTGATGTTAAGGAATCAACAACGGAAACTGCGATCGGTCACGTATACGGTATGCCCGAAGTAACAGAGGCAACATGTTTAGAAAACGGCTGGACTGTTACAACATGTGAAAACTGCGGTCATACAGTTAAGACGGTAACTGACGAAAACGGCGATTATATTCTTCCCGCTCTCGGTCATGAGTATCCTCTTAATTATGAATGGGTAACCGTTGCCGACGGCAACTACAACTATGTTTACACCACGGTAACCGATGAAGAAACCGGTGAAGAAACTAAGGCAATCATCACAAAGACCGAAGGTGAAGGCGAAGATGCTGTAACATATTATCAGATAAGCACGGTGGCTTACACAACCGTAATTGCTCCCACTTGTATGACAAAGGGCAAGGAAGTAACCTCCTGTACCGTATGCGGTGAAGCAGAGTTAATAAGATATACCGACATTGATGCAGATGCTCATAAACTCGGTACACTCAAAACTCTCCAGCCCACATGTACCGATGCCGGTTACTCATACCGTGTATGTAAACTTTGCTCAAAGCATGTTAAGGAAGACGGTTCAGATGTAGCGGCTACAGGTCATACAGTTTGCGAATGGGTTGTTACAAAAGAAGCAACCTGTGCCGAAGAAGGTTTCGAAACATTAAAGTGTACAGTATGTACTCAGTTTGCTGACTCTGACGATGAAGACGCAGAAATTGATACACGTGAAATTGCAAAGACAGAAAATCATAATTATGATTTTGTCAAAACAGAAACCGAAGACGGCGTTGATTATGCAGTTTACAAGTGTAGCGTCTGCGGAGCCGAAAATAAAGTTGAGGCCAAGGCTGAAGAGGTTGTTAAATATACAGTTACCTTCATCAATGAAGACGGTACAGTAATTTCTTCAACGGAAAAGGTTGTCGGCGAAACAATCGCAGCAGTTGACGCTCCTGCAAAGACTGACAAAAACGGTGTTTACAAGTATACATTTGTATCCTGGGCAAAGGCCGTAAAAGCAAACGACGGTTCATATACCGCAGGCGAAACGGTTAAACTTCCTCTTGAAGTGACGGGAGACATAACTCTTATTCCCGTATATACAGGCACCAAGATTATCTATACACATCAGTTTATCACTTACAACACCTATGCTCAGACAACAAGCACTATTGCAGAAGGTGAAGAAGAAACCGAAACCGAAACTATATGGGAATTTACAGACAAAGCAGTCTTTGAAACCATGATGAACGTTATCGGCGGAACAGCAGTTCCCAGCAAGACACCCACAATCAAGGAAACCGAATTCTTCACTTTTGAATTCCAGGGTTGGGCAAATGCAAGCGGTGTAATGGTAGACGACTTCACCGTTACCTATGATGAAACAACGGGCAAAGCCGACAGAACATTCTATGCAGTGTTTAAAGCAACACCCAAAACCTATAAAGTCGTTTACTATGCTAACGGCACTGAATATGTATGGGATACAAAAGTTAAGGGCGGCGAATCAGTAACCTTCGGCGGAACAGAACCCACCAAGGATTATGATGGCACTTATCACTATACTTTCAGCAAGTGGTATCTTGATGCAACCCTTACAACAGAATATACAAATCAGCCCATTACTTCCGACACAAAACTCTATGCATCCTTCACTGCAACTGAACACGTTCACAATGAAAGCGAAGGCAAGGGCACGGTAATCCAGAAAGCAACCTGCGTTCTTACGGAAGTAACAAAGTATGAATGTACTTGCGGACACTCAATCACAAAGACAACCGGTGAAGCACTCGGTCATAAAGCAAAAGATGCAGTTCAGGAAACAATCGACGGTGTTGCTTACAGCGTTGTATATTGTGAAAGATGTGATGCAGTTATCAGCAAGACAGCAACAACAGTAACAGTTACATTCGATTACAACAACAATGCAACAACTGCCTTAACCAAAACCTTTAATGTGGGCGACGTTATCACTTACACAGGTGCAGATCCTGTTAAGGCTTCTGATACAAGTTACACCTACACCTTCGAGGGTTGGTATTTAAGCGGTGATGAAACTCAAACAGTCGTTGACTTTGCAAAGGGAGAAATCAAGGCTTCCGAAGACGTAACTTATGTTGCAAAATATAAAGAAACAGAACGTAAATACAATATAACTTATGTTGACGTTAAGCACAACACACTCATAAATCACAGCCTTGCATACGGTGCTGAAATTCCTGCTTACGAAGGAACCGCTCCCACAAAGGTTCACGATGCAAAGAATCACTATGTATTTGCAGGTTGGTCAGTTGAAGAGGGCACAACGGTTACGGGCGATCTTATGATTACACCTGTTTTCACAACAGTTGCTCACAAATATGAACAGGCCATAAGCAGTCCCTCTTGTGTACAGGCAGGCGGTATTACTTATACATGTTCCTGCGGATACTCATACACAGACTCACTTAATTCTGTTCCTGCAACAGGTCACTCCTGGTCTGTGACAACGGTTCCCGCAACATACGAAAGCGACGGACTTGAAACAAAGGTTTGCACCACTTGCGGCGAGACAGAAACAACAGTTCTTCCCAAACTTGAATACCGTACGGTATCAGTTACTGTTAAGGATTCAAACGGCAACACCATTAAGGGTGCAAAGGTTGAACTTTACAAAGACGGCGAATGGATTGAAGCAAACTTCTCAGATTCCAACGGTAAAGTAACCTTCACCGTTAAGGATGAAGGTAAATACACGGTTATCGTTTCAGGCGTTGAAGATGCAAGCGTAATCAGTTATGACATCAACGTTAGCGGCGAAGGCTACAACGATAACGGCAATCCTTCAAAGACAGTTTCAATCACAAGTTGCACATGTTCTTGTCACCGTGACGGTTTCTGGGGCACAATCTTCAGAATGTTCCACAAACTCATCAAGTTGTTCACAGGTGCGATTAAATGTTGCTCATGTCCTGACAGCAGATATTGATATACTGTGAAAAGCGAATAAAAGATAACCTTAATCCCGTGTACTTTTAAAGTGCACGGGATTTTCTTATTATTGTTTTTCTTTCTGAAAGAACAAGGCTTCGGGTCGGGTTGAGTTTGTGCAGTTTTACAATATAAAAAATCGGTCTGAATAATAATTTCAATAAAGCAAAAAAACAATATCTTGTATTGGAATTTGTCGTTGTGTCAACATTTAGAAAAAGTGCAAATTGCACAAAAATAAACAAATGTAAAAAGTGCCAAATTGAAGATTTGTCATATATGCAAAATGTAGAATAAAAAAAAATTAAAAAAAAATATTGAAAAACTTTACCTTCAATGGTATACTACTTATAGTTATAAGTGTCACTATGGGTGTAGTGCACCCAAAAAAAGGCAAAATGCACAAAAATCAGGTATTATTATAGGGAAACCTATTTGTAATATAAAACAACCTTTCATTTATAAGGAGGAAAATTTATGAAAGTTGGTAAAAAAGTACTAAGTTGCGTACTGGCTATCATTATGATAGTGTCCAGCGTATCGGTGTGCTTCAGTTCATTTGCGGCGGAAAGTGCCATTGAGAACTTGATGACCCGTGTTGAACTTGAACACGGCACACTCGCTGACTACATTCTCGCAGCTAAAGGGGACTCTGCTACGGCAGATGACAAAAAGAAAGTGCCTCAATTCAGAAGCTCGGGTGCTTGGGAAGTTGTCCTTGACTCGTCAACTTCATCATGGCACTGGGTTGCCGCTACATACGCAGCTGCAGCAAAAATTGCTCTTGAAAAAGGTCGCACTACTTATACCGATATTTACGATTATGTTATCGGAGAAATTCAAGAGGTTATAAAGGCAGGTAACAGAACCACTGCCATGACTCTTGACCAGTATGAAGAAGTTCTCGAGTATTTCACCTTTAACGGTGCAGCCTCCGGTATTACACTTTACATCGGTGAAGGTTTCGATATTCTTCAGTGGGCTCCTGACTACGATGAGATTCCCGAAACTGACGAAGAACTTAAGCTTTACAGCGCTACTCTTACCTTCACTTATGATTCCTTAACCGCCAAGGTAACAGGTGTTGATTTTAACAGTGACGATGTAAACTCCAAAGTTCTTGCCGGTAATATGGCTATGGTAAAGGCATCTATTGCTGACTTCATCACAAAGGCTGACACATGGTTTAACACCGATTACAATGCTCTTGACGTTGAAACCCTTAATGCAACTGTTACAGGTATTTCAGAAGACATCGTTACCTTCGAACTTTCAGTTACAGTCGGTGACTATGAAGAAGTCTGGGATGCTTATGTTGCTCCTGCAATTACAGGTAACAGAACATGGGCAGAAGTTAAGCAGTGGTACAAGACCAATGTCGTTGGTTATATTGCATCGGCTTATGCTACTCAGTATCAGAATGCAATAGAAGCTCTCTTCACAACGGCTGCTTCACAGACTCAAGGTTCTGATCTTGTTGAAACATATAAACTTATTCAGCTTCAACTTGACAAACTTGACGAACAGACCGCTTATGACGGTGACGAAACAGTTAATATCACAGATAAGATCATCGAAGTTTTTGCTAAAAAAGATGGTCTTTCAGGTCTTGCCTATTATAACAACGTTCTCACCCGTCATGCTTCCCTCGGTCACACACTTGCTGAAGCTTATGCAAACGAGCAGTATGATGATTTCGTAAGACTTTTCGTACTTGCTCTTGACACGGCAACCACAACCCATACTGTTATTACTTCAACTGAAGCAAAGGCTATGGGTCACGTGTGGGAAGAAACCTGTTCAGCAACTCCTTGCACAGATACCTGCCCTGCCAGCGGCGAAGTAACTGTTGGTGACGACGGAAATGTTGTTGGTTATACATATACCGTTACTGATGAAGAAGACAAGGAAGTTTCATATACTTGCACGGTAACGGAAGCACACTGCGTTCATTACCACTATAATCTTGCCTGTGATTTCTATTACGGCACAGATTCTCAGGTAGGTGCTGCAGATGTTGTTGCAGTATTTGAAGAGAATGTGTTCCCCTATATCACTGACGCCGGAGGTACCGTACAGTTCGGTTATCTTACTAATGTCGGTGAAAACAGCGACCTTTTCGGCAAAAGCGGTTTCATTACTTTCACTGAAAGCAACTGGAATAAGTTCTACAATCAGGTTGGTGTTATAAACCTTGACATCAACGGTGCTACATATAAAGATTATAAGGCACAGATGGATGCCTATATGGATTCTGCCCTTGTAACAGGTAGTATGTCCTACAGCCAGATTACCTCTATGGTTGACGATATGCTGTCAATGGGTTACAAGACCTGTAAAGAACTTTCAACCAACCCCGGCACAACTGAACTCTTCTCAAAGATCTTTGGCGAAGAGGGTATGACTCCTTATGATGAATTTATAAATAACTTAAAACGTCTTGCTGTTAACCGTGTTTATGACCTTGTTTATCAGGTATACTATTACTATGATGAAGGTAACGGCACAATGGGCGACAGCAAAGGTGTTGTTGCATATCACAACTTTGAAGCTATCCTTGGTGCATACGGTGCAGTTTCAGGCGAAGCTGTTCCGGGCGTTCTTCTTAAATTCCTCAACGCTTCACCTGTTTATAACCCTGATGCAGAACAGTTTGCTGAAAACGAGAAAACAGATCCTTCTTATGCCAAGACTTTTGAAGAAGTTTCCAATTACTATGACAGTATTACAACAGAACTTGCTGACGGCAGTCCTTCAATCGTTTCACAGGCTGAAGCATACCGTGATGCACTCAAGCAGCTCAGAGATAGTGCAAGCGGTGATGTTGACCTTGCAATCCGCAATATGCTCTTTGACAAATATGACAATGGGGCTACGTATACCGATGCAACAATGTATCAGTATATCTTTACAGAAGCATACGGTACACTTGACTACAGTTTTATTCAGGATATCATTGATGCTGCCGGTCTTGTAACAGATGAAAAAGCAAAAGCTCTTTTTGCAAATGCAATTGAAGATATTGATAATATGATCCTTTCAGAGGATATGGGTTCACTTCTTGGTGCACTTATAACAAGTGTTGAAGATGGTCAGGTTTATAAGAACAAGACCAATGACGACGGCAGCAAGACTAAACTTTATGGCTTTGTCGGTAAATACGGCGCAACATGGACAGAAGTATTCTGGCTTGAAGATAAAAATGCTACAAGTTATACTTATGACAGCAAGGATTATACCCTCACCAAGATTTCAAACGTACTTGGTGCATGGGAAGTAAACTACGAATACCAGAATGGTGACGGCACAACAACACCCGTTTCAAAGGGTCAGGATATTAAGAACCTTAAAGAATATCTTATTAACCTTATTATGACCTTCCTCTATAGCGGTGAACTTCAAACAATGCTCTTTAAAATTCTCAATGAGCTTGTCGGTGAACTTATCTACAACCTTTCAGGTCGAATTGATATGAACTATGTGATTATTACACTTAATGGTTCACAGGCAAAACTGTTCCCTGCATTCCTTCGTTGTACACTTGCTACTATGCCTCAGTGGTATACTGAAAACTGGAGCGGTAATAGCCATGATCTTGGTCAGGACGGTGTTGCTTACTATAAGTGGTTCGACGGTACAATCTGGGGTACTGATTATACACCTATCCTTGAGCTTTGTGATACTGCACCTCGTTACAAGGAAGACTCGACTACAACTTTGACCGGAACTGCATCGGGTGATGCATGGACGAGATCTTATTGGAAAGAAGAAACTGTTCTTTCGAACTATACTGAAGTTACAAGTTCGGCAGACAACCCATTTCGAGGAATCCCTGCTTCCGAATGGGAAAACCTTGACAGTAAAGCAACATGGAAGATTACTAACTGGAAAACATTCTACCAAGCACTTGCATCTGCAGTTTGCGGTTATCAGCCTATCCTTGGCGGTCTTATCGGTGACTTTGAAGACCCTTATGAACTTAAAGCTTCGGTTAAAATAATAGGTATCGAAACTAACCTTGGTGGTGATATTACATTCTCATCAGGCGGACCTTGTCTTTACGACTCAGTTTTACTTCCTCTTTATGAACTTCTCGGTATTCCCCAAACAACTAATAACGGTGCTGACTATGGTTATCCCACAGCAGATATGATTGCGACTGCAACAGCAATTGAAGGTTATGAAAATGACTATACTGCATACATTAAGGGGTATGGTTACGATCTTTGGAGTTATCTTCTTGCTCCTATCTTCAATTGGCTTGAGAATGATTTCTTTGCAAACCCCGTAGGTACAATTCTTGACCTTCTTCCTAATCTTCTTGCGGCAATTGAATATAACCAGCTTCTTCCTAAAATTGAAACACTTCAGCTCACATATGCTTATCAAGTTTCAGTTATGGGTATCAACGCTGCCAGCGGTAAAGATAACATGAATCTTTACAAGGATATGATTTCAGGTCTTCTTACAGACAACAATCTTGTTCTTACAAAAGGCTTTGAAGGCATTCTTGACTGCTTGACAAAGACGACGAAAACACAGTACGGACCAACGTATGATGACACGACAGCCTGGAATTATTATACCATCTTCCTATTGGAAGACGCTAAGAATAAAAAGGGCGAAGTGCTCTATTACGATTATGTTGACAGCGCTACGAAGTATAACGATAAATACATTAACCCGACGACCACAAACGACAGCGGTACTAAGGTAACAAAGAAAGTTGCATATCAGGATGATAACGGTTACTTCTATCTTGCGGACGGCATTCTTTCACAGACATTGTTCGGTATTGCGGGCGAAAATATCCAAGAGGCATATACTTGGAAAAACGGTGTCGGTACACTTAAACTTACTATGCCCATAAACAGAATTATGGCAATGTGCGACTGTACTTATACAACCAGAGCTGGTATTAACGAAGCTACCCATCATGTTTACCATCTTACTGCAGACCGTGCTGACGTGCTTCTCGTTCTTCTCCGTTGGGTTCTGAATGACGGTGTGCTCACAACAGTCGGCAAACTTCTTGGTGCTGAAGGTACCCTTGCCACAATTCTCGGCGCTTTACAGGGTCAGGCAGATAATATTGCAGGTATCCTTGTTTCCCTTCTTAATGAATATAACGTGGATCCTTATATGTATCTTGAGCCGTACTCCGATAACTTGATCTCTTGGGCTAACAAGGATAGCGGCGTAACGGAGTTCGTTCTCGGTGAATATCTTACAGATTCACTCTCCGATATGGGTACTGCTGACGTAAACGATACTGACGATGAAAGAATCGCTAAAGTTAACACGGCAATCAAGAATGTAGATAATCTCATTGCAAAACTTCTTCCCACAATTCTTGAAATTGTTGTGCCTATGCTTGACGGTGTTCTCAGCAAACCTCTCAGCGTAATGGGTACAGAACTTGACCTTACTTTCGTTAAGGATATTCTTAATAACGTTGACGAAAATACAACTCTTACAGATATCGTTGCTGATGTTGTTACTTCAAATGAACTTATCCAGTTCGTTGTTGAACTTCTCTGCGGTGACGGTACAGAAGGAAATACAGGTCTTCTTGCAGGAATACTTGCAAGCGACACCGTTGCTAACCTTCTTCCCGGTATTGCAAAAATGGGTATTGATATCAGACCCGCTGCTTTCTGGGTAAACACAACAACAGGCGGTAACTTTGAAAACGCAGGTATCGCAAACTGGCTGTATGCTGAATATGAAGAAGCCCTTAAGGCAGGTCTTATTGCAGGCAATAATGCGGCTTACGATCTCACATGGGATATGATAAGCGCACCTGCCGATGGTTACGATTGGTTCCCGACTATCACAGATGCATCTTCAAACGAAGCGAAGGTTGACGCATTCTTCAGCTTTATCACAGACCTTCTTTCACCCCTCAATCCCATTCTTTCACTCATTTTAGGCGGTGAAGATCTTAAGTTCTTCGATGAACTTTATCTTGAAGGCGGCAACGGTTATTCAACGGGTCTTGTAATGATCCTTGAAGCATTGCGTGTAGGCGATGTAAAAATTCCCGACACAAACTACACAGTTTCAATGTCCGCTTCCGATTATCAGAAATATGTCTATGTTACTTCTACTGTTGGTCCTAAGGATCCCACAGTCAGCGGTTACAAAGAAGGATACAGAGTCTGGACAACACAGAATTCACCTCTTACTCCGCTCTTTGTAGGTCTTCGTGCACTTCTTATCGGTGACGATGCTACAAAGTTCACAGGTCTTCTTGAAAGTCCTCTCACAGTTCTTCTTGAAGCCCTTCCCAACATTGCATACTTTATGTACTCCTACGATACAGGTGAAACTGATGAAAGCGGTGCTCCCGTCAGAACATCTAACCTTGCACAGTCAATCAAGAATATTATTGCTCCCGTTCTTAAGATCCTTGACATCGTTGATCCCGTTATTTCAAAGATTCTCGAACTTGACGTTGCTGAACTCATCAGTAGTTTCCTTGATTTTGAAACAACAATCAACACTGCTCTTTCCAAGGCTCTTGCCGAAGAAGGCATTGATGACGATGATATTAAGATTAACTCCTTCCTTGACTTTGGCTCAATTGCAGTTCTCGGCGGCGATAAAGAGATTTACGACTCAAAAGTTGATGGAACAACAAATTATAAGTTCAGTAAATTCTACCGCTTCAACGGCAATGCAGGTAAGACATTAATCACACTTGTTCGTTCCGTTCTTACAGAGGATATGCTCCGTCTGTTCGGTGACCTCTTTGAAAATTGGTATAAGAACGACGGCGCAGGTGCTTATGACCCCGACGAAGTTGTTCGTGTTGAAAACCTTGTAACAGGTCTTATCAACCGTTGTAAAGCTCCTAACCTTGATTCAAACGGCAAGTATAACGGTACAGGTGTTGACATCGTTGTAGGTATCCTTGTTGACCTTCTCACAGACTATGTTCCCGGCGAAGGTATCGACATGTTCTATGTGAACCTGGGCGATGCACTCCAAAAGGAAATTGCTAACTATGATGCTGTAATCGCTGAATACGGCATTGAACATCAGGGTTATGATTGGGATTCAATTACCAAGAATGAAAGCGGTCAGGTTCTCTTCACTCAGGCAGAAGTTGAAGAAACGGTTGACAGCCTTGACATCGTTATCGGTAAAGCAGTTCCCGACATTCTTAAGATTCTCTCTTCAACAGGAACACTCGACCTTTCATCACTCGGTGTAGACGTTACAGCAGGCACAACGGATCTTTACGATGTAGTTGCAGCCCTTGTTAGCGGACTTGTTTACAGCGACTCACTTATAACCACTATCTACAACGCACTTCTCGGTGTATTGGGCGGTGACACAATCGGTCAGTTCCTTCCCATTATTGCAGACGCAGGTATTGACCTGAGTGCTGATAAACTTTACGCAAAGGCAGATGCAAACAGCGGTCTTCGTCAGTATATGAGTTACGGTCTTAATGTAACTGATGACGGTAAAGTTAACGGCGAAGCACTTACATGGGCAATGATTAAGGAAGCTCACACTACCGAAACTTACGTTGTTGTTGACGGTGAAGTTAAAGCCGCAGTAAATGTAACAACAACTACGGTAGGCGATAAAGTTGAAACAACCGAAACACCTATCACAACTCTCGTTTCAGTTTACAATCAGAAGAAGAATGATGACGGCAAGTATATCTACACTTACACCGATGCAAACGGTGCGATTGTTGAATACACCGACACTCAGGCAAATCTTACTTCAATCTCCTTCGATTCAGGTAAAACTGACGATGACGATAATGTTATCTACACAAAATATACGCTTAATGCACAGTATGACGAAACCCAAGCCGAATGGTCATTCGGTTTCCTTGAAGGCAGCAATAACTTCTATAAGAACATTGACATCTTTGTTTCAGCTCTCTGGGATCTCATCAATCCTCTTGAAGAAATCCTTGTAGCTCTCTTCTTTGGTAAGGAAACAGATACGGCAGTTAGGCTCTTTGACACACTTAATATTGAAGGTATGGACGGCTTTGAAGATACCATTCTTCCGCTTCTTCGCGGATTCGGTCTTGATGCTATTCTCACATACCTTAACACAAATACAATTGACGACGGCAACGATGAAACAACCGACAAGACCTATCTTGCAACTCTCAATGAAAAGAGAGTAACAAAATACGGTGCAACTGTTTCACAGATTCCTGCTAACCTTCTTAAAGGTAATGCAGGTGCAAAGCGTTCCTTCGGCGGTTGGAAAGACAGTAGCGGTAACACAGTAGCATGGACTTATGCCGCTGAAACGGCAGGCACAATTACATGGGACGGAACATTCGATATGGAAATGTTCATCGATGTAGTTCTCCACTATGTATTCTTCTTCGTTGAAATCCTTGCAGAGTATCCCATTGCTACTCTTACACAGGCTCTTCCCACTCTTGCATACTTCATCGTCGGTGACGGTCTTAATGAAGTTGTTTCTAACCTTCTCACCTTCATAACAGTTCTTACTGACAGACTCGGTCCCGTTCTTGACGTTGATGTTAACTACATCGGCGCAGGTATCATTGACTACCTGGGTACAAGCACATGGACCTCATTCCAGGAAGTATTCAAGTATTATGAAGGCGATGACGGCAAGACATACTATGATGAAATCTCCTATGACCAAAACGGCAATGTTATTGCAACACCCGTTTCCGTAGAAGAAGCAGAAATGCAAGTTTCACTCACAGAAGCTCTTGTATCATTCGTTGCTAACATCAAGTTTGACCTTTCAAAACTTTACGGATACAGCGAACCTTATATGCGTACCGTAACTGCATTCATTGATGCAGATGTTGAAAATGCAGCCTGGGATATCATCAACGCAAACACTGTAAACGGCGTAACGGATGCAGATAAACTCGAAGATGCAAGACAACTTCGTACAGTTGCCGTTACCGAGTGGCTCACATCTCTTGCCGCCCTTGCAGATCCCATTGGTGTTGAGGGTTATACAACCGCAACAAACGGCAACGGTAAGACTGAGGTAATCAAACCCAGCGGCACTGTTGACCTTAAAACCAAGTCTGTAACTATTGCCGCAGACGGCACAGCATCTATCACCGAAACAACAAAGACTGTTAATAAGACAGACCTTGTTAAGATTGATGCTTATAACGGTCAGGTAACAGTTTCCAAGGCAGACGTTCTTATGTTCATTCTTGACTTCGTCTTTGAGAACACAACTCTCAAGGAAGTTCTCGGTGCCGTTCTCGGTTACAGCATTACTGACGAAAACGGTTCAGATGCTGCAATGCTTGACGAACTTCTTACAGGTGTATTCAAGAATCCTGACGAAGTTGTTGACCTTATCGTAACTCTCTTCACAGACTATACGGTAGCCCCCGCAAGTTCCGTTCAACTTATGGCAATCGAAGATGAATATCACTATAACTTCTACGATGATAACGGCTACACTTATGAAGATGTAACTGCAGATGGCTGGGACGGCTCAATCATCGCACGTACAAAGACATCTTATGCAATTGACAACCTTGACAAACTTGTAGGTACAGTTCTTAACCTCTTCAAGGCTGACCTTACTAAAGAAGGCGCTTTCCTCAACGGACTTATTGATCAGGATGATGACCTTACTCTCAGCAATCTTGTTACAACTCTCCTTGAAAATATGCTCCTCACCGACGATATGGTCAATAACCTTCTCGGTACGCTTGTAGGCTTACTCGCTTCCGACAGCGTTGACAATATTCTCGGTATGGTTACCGACCTTCTTAAGAATGCAGCAGGTGTTGACATTTCACCCTCCGCATTCAAGAATAACGCTGTTCTTGAAAAACTCATCGGTGATGCAAAATCATGGGCAGAAGTCGGTGAAGCAAACAAACAGTATGAGTACAAGTATGCTACTCTTACTGCAGACAAAGACGGCAACCTTGTAACTGCAACAGACAGCAAGGGCGAAACAATCTATGCGACATACTATGATAAATCAGCTACTCTTGACGGTACAACTGTAACTGTTGACGCTGACGGCGACGGTGAAAAAGACGACACCGTTACCCTCATCGCAATTTACAATCAGATTCAGGATACCAGAAAGACAGTTGTTGACGGTGTTGAAAAGACAGAATATATCTACTATTACAACACAGTCGAAGACGATGAAACCGTTGAAAACCTTGTGTACCTTGAAAAGACAGGCGAAACAACATATACACATCCCATAGAAAAGGATGAAGAAGGAAATGCGGCTGTATATCCCATCTCTGCAAAGATGGTTGATGACAAAACAAGCCAGAAGACAGCCGTTAAGTTCGACGAAACATGGAATATTGTTGTTGAGCCTACATATGCTGAAGATGCAACTGCAGAAGAAATTGCTGCAGCAAACAAAGTAGCACGTAACGCATCAGTTGCAAACTTTGTAGGTATCATCTGGGATATTCTTGCTCCCCTTTCAATCGTTCTCGAACTCTTCCTTACAGGTGCTGACATCACACTCTACGGTGAAATCACCCTTAAGGGCTTTGACGGTTATGCAAGCGTTATCCTTCCCATTATCCAGGCTCTCGGTGTGCCTGCTCTTAAGGATGCAAACGGTAACGCATATCTCACAACATACTTTACAACTCAGGAAGAGTATGAAGCAGCAGTTTATGGCGGCGTATACGAAAACGCTGACGGTGACTTCGTTGCTTACGCCGGTGAAAAGGAAATTATGCTTCAGTCAATCGTTGATGCACTTCTTGCTCTCATCGATTCACTTTGCGAACGTCCCGTTTCAACCCTTGCAACAGTTCTTCCTTACCTTGCACGCTTCCTTGAAAGTAACGGCATCGATGCAGTTCTCGGCAACCTTCTTTCACCCGTAACTGCTATCACAAGCCTCATCAGCAACATCTATGACCTTGATATTATCGGTATGGTTAAGAGCCTGCTTTACAACCTTGCTCATAAGAGCGACAGTTCTGCCGCAACTCAGACCGCTACTGATTATCTCGATCAGAAGATTGATCAGGCAATCGAAGCAAACGAAGCAGCAGGTATTGCAGTTGTTGACAACACCGAAGACGATGATGAAATAAGCATCGAAAACAATACCGGTATTGACTTCGACAAACTTACATTTATGGATGTTCTCTGGGATCTCATTCTCGGCATCAAGATTGAAATCGACGGCAAAGATCCTATCTATCTTTCCAACATCCTCACAAAAGAACTCTTCAAGACTCTCGCTTCTTGTGCATGGTATGACAGTGAAGGCGACAATGACGTAATGATCAAGGATCCCGTATTTGATAATGATGACCTTGATAACAGTTATGTTCGAAACTTTGACATCAACAACACGACCTACTATGTTGACCGTGAATCTGTTCTTCTCTGTGTGCTTGAAACAATCGTATTCCAGACAGGTATACGTGACCTTCTTGCACAGTTCATCGCAGGTCTTGACTTCTCTGACGAGTATCTTGCTTCCGTTGATATGAAGAACGATGAAGGCAACCTCGATACAAACGAACTTCTTTCAGCACTCCTCTACGGTGTATTTGAAGATCCTCAGGCTATCGAAGCACTTCTTATCAACCTTCTCTCCTGGTACAACATTACTTACGAAGAAGAAAGAGTTGACCAGACAGATACAACTCTTCCCGTTGTTGATTGGGAAAGCACAGGTCTTTCCGAGTCTGAACTCGAAAACCTTCCCGCACAACTTGACAGTCTTATCACAGCAGTTCTTCCTCTCGTTGGCGAACTTCTTCCCGCACTTGGCGTTGACATCAACATTGACCTCAAGGGCGACACAGTTGAAAAAGTTGTTGAAAACCTTCTCACATCACTCTTTGTTGATACAGATGATAAGAGCGGTCTTGCAACAACACTCTTCACAACACTTGTTAACCTCTTCGGTAAGAATAAACTTGACAGTATCCTCGACCTTGTTCTTGAACTCACAGGCGGTGCAGGTGTAGGCATTAACCTTACACTCAGATACTTCAAGGCTCAGAATGCAACAGTCGCTTCCGTATTCGCAGATTGCGAAACTTGGGAAGATGCATACAACGCATTCTATACACCCGATGCATTTGATGCAGCCGTACACGTTTCTTATAAAGAAGACGATACGGCAAAGGCAAATCCGATTTATGCTCTTAACAACGGCACAAATCTCCTTGCAACTACAACAAATGAAGACGGCGATACAGTTCCCGTAATCGCTCTTGCAAAAGACAGCGAAGGTAACTATATCCCTGCTGCAATCGATGCAGAAGCACAGACAGACGCTTACGGCACAACATACTATGAAACTGCCGCAGCAGACGATGCAGAAGAAGTCCTCAAAGATGCAGACGGCGGCATAATCTATATTGCCGAAACCGAGGACGGCGAAGTTGTATATGCAGAGCAGTATTCACTTAAACTCGGTGAAACCAACAGTTTCGGTATCAGCGATTATGACACTGTTCTCTCATTCCTTACCGACCTCGTTGTTCCCTTCGTTCCCGTAATCAAACTCCTTATGCTTGAAGACGGCGACCTTGTAATCCTCGACGGTATCACCGTTTCCGCAGGTGACGGTTATGACAGATTTGTAATTCCCGTTGCTGAAATGCTCGGCGTTGAAATCGAAAAGGATAAGCACGAAGTTGCCGATATCCAGACAGACAGAGAGTTTGCAGCATGGGTAATCAGAGGTATTCAAAAACTCATCGCAACAGTTCTTGAAGCACCCGTTGGTACAATCGTTGACCTTATTCCCGAACTTGCATACTTTATCACATCTCAAGGTCTTGCTCAGGCAGTTGAACAGCTTCTCGCTCCCGTTATCACTCTCGTTGATATGGTTAACGAAGTAACGGCAGCAGAAATGACAATTGAAGGCAGAAACGAACCTCTCGTTGCTCTCAATGTTTACGAATTCCTTGCAGATCTTCTCAAAGACTTTATCACCTTCGACAAAGACGTTAAAACAGTTAATGACATCGTTGACGCAGTTCTCACAGAAAACGGCCTCATCGCTCTCATTGACGGTCTTGTAAATAAGGATAAAGAGCCTACAGATGAGAAGTATGTTGACCTTTCATTCCTTTACGGTCTCTTCTCACTTATCGTTGAAAAGACAGTTGCTGTCGGTGACGTTGAAACAATGCGTTACTTCGGTGCAACCGAAATCGGCAACAAGAGATATGTTAAGGGTGTAACTGCTACAAGAGCAAACACAATTCTTCAGGTTATCTCTGAAATAGTTCTCAGTGAAGACGGTCTTATCTTCGAAATCCTTGACCTTGCAGGTGTTGATCTTGATGACGAAAAGAATGCAACCCTCAAGACAGTTATCGAAGGTATCACCGGCGACAACAGATATTGCGTTCTTGAAGTTCTTCTCAACTACTTCAACCACTATGAAGTTGAAAATGAACTTATTGAGTACCTTGAATTTACAGAAGAAGCCTACGAATATGATTCATATTCAACAAATCTCACTGCACGTAAGGTAAGACGTGCTATCAAGAAACTTGACAAGGCAATACTCGCACTTATTCCCGACCTTCTTCCCATGCTTGAAGAAGTAGCATTCCTTAAGGGTGCTCTTGATAGCATTAAGGCCAAGAATGACGGCACATATACAGGCGTAACTCTCGCTGATGTTGTTGAAGCAATCCTCACAGACCTTGCCTTCAACGACAAGATGATGAACACAATATTCGGCGCAGTTATCGGTGCAATCGGTACCGGCAGCCTTGCAACAACTCTTGAAACAGTTCTTCCTCTCCTTGATGATCTTCTTGACATCAACTTCACACCCGCAGGTGTAGTTGCAACGTCAACCAATGCTGCTCTCGATGCCGCTATACAGAATGCTATTGATGCAACAGACCTCAGAGTTGTTGACACCAAGGGCACGGAAGACACATCAGACGACGAATATGTTCTCGACGAAAACGATCAGCAGACATACCGTACAGCAACATGGGCAGACATCGCAACATACTACTCTGACAACGTATACTACTATGTTGACACAGTCGTAACAGAAGATGATCCTGCAACAGACGCTGACGAAGCAAAGACGGAATATGTTGTTAAGTCCTTCACTGCAGATGAAAAATACGAAGATGCAACCAAACAGACCTTCACGGTTGATGAAACTTCTGTAACTGCAACCGTATATGCATATCAGATTGAAGCCGACAAGACAACAGGCGATGTAACCTATAAGACCGAAGCAGGCAAGACAGATAAGCTTCCTGCAGGTACAAAGGTTGTTGTTGCTGAAACATGGGGTATTGACAGTGAAAATACCTTCGATAATAAGATGGATGCATTCATCGACATCATCTGGGCATTCATTGCAGAACTTGAGCCCGTTCTCAACTTCTTATTCCGTGGCGAAAGCATTAAAATTACATCAACTGTCGACGGCAAAACCCAGACCGCTATCGAAATCAAGGGCGGCGAAGGCTACGAATATGCAATCGTACCTCTCCTCAAGGGTCTTGCAGCTGACCAATTCAGCACATTGACAAGCGCAAGCGCATATATGAGCGGTAAGGGTACAAAGGTAACACTCACCGCTATCACAGACGGTGTATTCAACATTGTTGACGCTCTCTGTGCAGGTCCTGTTGAGTATATCCTCACACTTGTTCCCTCACTTGCATACTTCATCGAGTCCGACGGTATCGAAGGCTTTGTAACAAACCTTCTTGCTCCCGTATTCGCACTCCTTGATGTTGCAGAACCTGCAGTCGGCGAACTTCTTGACGGCCTTCTCGGCGGTCTGCTCGGCAACCTTGTCGGCGCTTACATGCCCGCAGGCACAGGTACGACAACAACAAAAATTGTTGAGGAAGAAAAGACTGAACAGAAGTTTCAAGTTGACGAAAACGGAAACTTCATCCTCAACGGTAATGGCGACAAGATTCCCGTACTCGACGAAGAGGGTGAACTTGTATATGAAAAGGTAACAGTTGAAAAAGAAGTTGAAGTTACAACCTACACTCTTGATGAAATCATTACCAACATCGGTACATCAGAGAACCTTGTAAGCATCATCAACAGCCTTGTTGGCGGCTTACTTGTTAAGGATAAGACGGATGCAGACGGCAACGCTCTCGCTCCCGTACAACTTCTTGCAGCTGACTTCTTCGAACAGTATGTTGCTTATGCAATCAACATCGAAGAATTAAGCGGTAAAGCATACTACGACTTAACCGTTATCAAAGAAGGCGGTGTACACGGCGGTACGGTAGGCAGCACAATTACTGTTGCTTCTAATAATTACAACGAAAACCGTGACGGTGAATACTACTCTATCAATGCTGACGTGCGTAACGTTGTAAGCAAATTCTCTGTTGACATTGCAGATTCACTGGTATTCCTTCTTGAAAACGTTCTTTCAACGGAACTTCTGAATGCTCTTCTTCCCGAAGAAAAGAGAGTTGACGAAAACGGTGAACAGAACCTTGTAGGTCTTATCATTGAAAACCTTATTGCACTTATCAATAAGGATATTGCAGGTCTTACTCTTACAGACGTAATCGTTTCACTCTTTGAAGGTTACGAAATCGTATATGCAGACTTCACAAATATCTATATTGACATCGACCATACAGGCGATATCGCAGCAGGCGAACTTCCTGCAAAACTTGACACAGTTATCAACGAAGCACTTCCTCTCGTTCTCACTCTTCTCATAGATGCTGACAAGCAGGAAGAAGGCTCACTCCTTGATATTATCCTCGATACAGTTAAAACTTACCAGGCAACAACTGACGGTCCTACCGTAATTGAAGATATCGTAGATTCACTTCTCAACGGTATGCTCTTCACAGACGACATGCTTAACACTATTGTTAACCTTCTCGTCGGTGTTCTCGGCGGTACAGTCGGTAAGGATAACATCATCGACACAGTTCTCGAAATGATTGTTATCGGCGGTAAGAAACTTACTGCAGACGATTATCTCAAATCAATTCAGACTCACTTTGCAGACAAAGAAGCCTATGCAGACGCTGTTGAAGCAGTTGAATCCATCATCGGCAATGCTGCAACATGGAACGCAGTTAAGGCTGCCGCACCTGCTGATACATCAGAAGGTGCAAAGGAAGGTGCAATTGCTATTGATGAAGATTGGGGCATTGATGATGCAACTGATAAGAAGACCGCATTCGTAAATGCAATTATGGTTCTTCTTCAGCCCATCACTCCCGTTCTCCAAGTTCTTCTTCAGGGCAAGACCCTTACTCTCCTTTCATCAAACGGTGTATACAAAGGTGACTTCGACACAGACGTTGAAGGCGCAACAGATAACGATGACAGAGCAGAAGAAATCGAATCCGGCGTAATCCTCGGCGACGGTTACATCGAAATCCGTGGCTCACAGGGCTATGCAGAAGGTATCCTCGGTCTTGTTGACGCTCTCTGCCTTGTAGACGCAGGTCTTGCAACTGCTGACACATCAGACGACATTGTAACTCCCGAAGTTTACAATGCTTACACAGATATCGTAGACATTCTCGGCAGAATCCTTGACATCGTATTCGGTATCGTAGACGGTATCGCAGAAGGTCCCGTTGAATATATCGCATCTCACCTTGCAGGTCTTCTCTACTTCGTTGCAAGCGACAACCTTGCAGTTCTTGTAGACAATGTACTTGCACTCGTATGGGGTCTTCTTGCAGTAGTTGAACCCATCACAGGCGAAAAGGATGCTCTTATCCAGAAACTCCTTAATGTGAACCTTGACAATTATGTAACAGTTAACGGTCTTCTTGACCTCATCAACGGTCTTATTGAAGGCAACAAGACTCTTGAACTCACCGCAGTTTATGAAGGTGAAGACGATCCTGAAACAGAAGATGTTGACGAAAGAACACTCGTTAAGTACACCGCAACAAACGGTGACAAGACTTACGATGTTGCTGTTAACGATTCAACAATCACTGAAAAGGACGGCAAGAAGTATGCAACAGTTAAGACGGGTACACTTGACCTTGTAATTACTGAAGATATGCTTCACAGCCTCATCGCTGCAATCGGTGAATACACTGTTGCAACATCTTACAGATACGGTGCAACCACCGGTCTTATGGACGGCGACAGACTCGTTGACCAAGACCGTAACGAACTTACAGCCCCCGTTGACGATAAGATTACAACAGTAACAGGTTCAAAGACATACTTCGTTAACGGTCTTCTTGAATTTGCAATTGATGAAGTTCTTCCCATCCTTGCAACAGACAAAGAAGATGATATCATCAATCAGGTTATCAAGTATCTCAGCGCTGACGGCGCAGTTGAAGGTGTAATTTACTTCCTTCAGACCCTTACAACGAAGAAACTTGTTGAATACCTTGCAATTGAAGATCCCGAAATCGCTCTCGTTAAGCAAATTGTTAACTACGGCGATGAAACAATCGGTCACTCCGTAACAAAGGCTCAGACAGAAACTGCAATCGCAAGTCTTGACGACCTTATCGTTGCACTTCTTCCCATGTTCGGTCTTCTCGAAGACGGTGAAACTCTCGCTGACCTTGTTTCAGGACTTCTTCTCACCGACGATATGCTCAACACAATTGTTGGTGCACTTGTAGGCGTATTCGGCGGTCTTCAGCAGAATATCCTTGATATTATTGAAATCGTTGCAGATGCTCTCGGTGAAAAAATCGACATCACCGCTGCAGCATACCTTGAAGATGCCGACATCAGCGGCTTCTTCGGCAGCGCAACAACCTGGGCTAAAGTTATCGAAGACTACACCAAGTATGAATACACTTACACAGTAACAGATTCCGAAGGTAAAGAAACCGTCAAGTACTACTACGATAAAAACGCAAATGTATTTGATGCAGACATCGACGGTGACGGCGAAGCTGAAACTCCCGTTTCAAGATCCTATGTAATGATTGACAAGACCGTTACAGAAGGTGAAGGCGAAGATGCAGTTGTTAAAACATTCTACACTTACGGTGAAAACAAGACTGAAATCGGTCTTACTGCTGACGAAGTAACAACTAAAGACGGTAAACTTTATGCAACCGTTGCAGGTGAAGAAGTTGAACTCACAGTAGTTACGGTTGCCACAACAGAACGTGTAACAAAGGCAGTCTACGACTACGCTTGGGGTCTTGACGAAATGATCGACAGTGACCTTAATGACGAAATAAGTCTAAACGATCTTAAGATTGACCGATTCGTTGCAGTTCTCACTTCCTTCATCGCACCTCTCGACTTCGTTCTTGAAGTTCTCCTTGCAGGCGGTACAAATGATGCAAATGCAGCAAATGCAGACTCCATCAGCGCATTCAAGGAAGTTAACATCATGGGTGGCAGCGGCTACAACTATGCTGTAATTCCTCTTATGGAAGCTCTCGGCGTACCCGCAAATGAGATTAAGACTCAGACTGATTACGAAAAGACAATAGCAACTCAGGGCACACTCGGCTACATTCTTGACACAGTTCTCACTTATGTTGTCGATGGTCTTGAAAAGGGCGCAATTGACTTCGTACTCAGCATGATCGCTAACCTTGCATACACAGTAAGCAAGGACGGCTTAACAACAATCATTTATAACCTCATCGCTCCTGTAAGCAACATTCTCAAGTCCCTTGAAGGTGTACTTCCCATCGCAATCGTAATCAATCTTCAGGCTATCTTTGATAAGACCTTAAAGATCTTCGACTTCCAGATGGGCGACGCAGTAGCCGAAAACGGTTATGAAGTAGGTCTTACAATTGACCTTGACGGTGCAACTCTTGAAGATCTCATTGATACGGTTATCGCAACTTATGCTAAAGATCTCGGCTTGAACCTTGACATCAGTTTCCGTGACATCGCAGCAGGCTCCGCCGCTACCGATGATAACGGCATAATCTACACTTCTTCAAAGGTTAACTCCGACCTTACAAATAAAGATGTAAAGGTCTGGGATGCTCTTAAGGGTACATGGGGCAAGAATATCACAGGTGACAAGGCTGATACCCTTATCACACTTCTTGATATGGTTCTTACAACGGAAAATATCAACGCTGTTCTCAAACTCGTGCTCAAAGATAAGACTCTCGACGAAGTTCTTGACGGTCTTGGAAGCAAGTTCGCAGTTCTTAAGGACGTTGCAAACGCTGCAATCAACGATCCCACAAAGCTCGTTGACACAGTTATCAAAGTTCTTTCCGCAAACGACTACTCAGTTAACGGCGTAAAGGTACTTTATGATGCAATCGAAACTCTCGACTACGACTATGACGAAGACATCGCAACTGAAGCACAGGTAACTCTTGCTCTTAACAAACTCGATGCAGTTCTCAATAACGCTATCGACGATGTATTTGCAATCCTTAGCGGCCTTGACAATATGCCCGCACTTGTTACCGACCTTGCATCTTCAGGTGCAACAGGCAGCATTGCAGAGCTTGTTGACTATCTCCTTGGTGATATGGTATTTACCAACAGTATCATCAACACCGTTGTAGGTGCTCTCATCGGTATCTTCGGCGGTATGGATGCATCAACCTTCAACACGGTTAACGGTCTTCTTAATGATATCCTTGGCGTTGACCTTGACCTTGCAGACTTTGTAAACACAGGTCTTGTTGACACAGCATATCTTAAAGAATTTGCAGGCAATGCAACTTGGGCAGAACTTAAAGCTCAGTACACCAAGTATGCATACACCTATGAAACAGGCGATGTTAAAGACGGCAAGCCCGTTCTCGCAACAGTTTACCTTGCTGAATACGATCAGGACGGCGAACCTTACGAAGTTGACGGTAAGACATATACTCTTACTGCAAAGACAACTGACGGTAAGCACGATACAGCCGTTAAGGTTGACTACGATTGGGATATCGACACTGCAGTAACTGCTGCAGAAAAAGAAGCACGCTTCGTTGATATCATTCTCGAAATCGTTGCTCCCTTCAACAATGTTCTTGAATTCCTCTTCAGAAGCAAAAACGTTCAGATTCTTGTAGAAGGTATCGTTCTCCAGGGCGGCAACGGCTGGAATGACGTAATCGTTCCTCTCGGTGCAGCACTCGGTGAAGACCTCTCCGTATCAGCAACGGCAACGGCAGTTGACTGCGTAGAAAAACTCCTCGATGGTGTTCTCCACCTCGTAGACAGAGTATGTGCAAATCCCATCAACACAATCGTTGATGTAGTTGCAGGACTTTCCTACTTCCTTGCATCTGACGGTGTAGACGAAGCAGTTAACGGCATCCTTGCTCCTATCACAAGTTTCCTTAACCTTCTTTCTGCAGTTATCTCAATGGATCAGATTAACGATCTCCTCAAGGGTCTTATCAATATGAGTCTTGACGACATCGCTGACATTGCAGGCAATAAGGGTGAAAAACTTGTTACAATGCTTAATAACCTCATCGGCGGTGTAACCCTTACCGATAAGGAAACAGGCGAAACTTATACAGCAAACCTTCTTCCCGCAAACTTCTTCTATGAAGTTGCACAGTATGCAATTGAGTATACTGAAAGTGATGTGGAAACACTCAAAGAAGGCGACGTTGGTTATGATTATCAGCCCGACCACAAGTATGTATCCGACTTCGACGTAAACGGCACGGACGGACTCATGTATGTTCTTTCAACAGTTTGCTCCAACGACTTCCTTGCAGCTCTTGCAACGAAACTCGGCAAGGACGTAACTGACGATAAGACAGATATGGTTGAAAGCATTATTCTCGGCCTTGCAGGCAAGCAGAATAACATCGTTGACATCATCGTTACTCTTCTCACAGACTACGTTGTTACTTACTCAGAACACAACCGTGGTGCTATCGAAAAGATTGACGTTGAACACAACGCACCGATGAACGATGATAATCTTCAGAAGGCTCTTGCCGCTCTTGATCCCATCATCGCAGCAGTTATCGGTATGTTCGTAAAAGATGCAGGTTCACTCGAAGAACTCGTTACAAACCTTGTTGTAAACGCTGACCTCGGCAATCTCCTTATGAACCTTCTCGTACCCACTCTCGCAGGTCTTAATATCGACGAGATTATCGGTTACGTGAATGACCTTACGAACCTTGACATTGCAATAGATCCTCAGGCATTTGTACAGAATGCACAGTTCGCTTCAGGCCTTGCTGACTTCATCGGCGATGCACAGACCTGGAAAGAAGTTGCAAACAATTACATCAAGTACGCTTACACTTACGAAGTAGTTGACGGTGAAGGTAAGCACTCCATCGAAACTATTTATAGTGCAGAAGCAGACCTTGACGGTACAGATTATACCGTTGGTGACAAGACATACAAACTTTCAGCCGCTTATGTTCAGGCAACAAGCGACGAAGGTCACCCGATGTACACAGTGAAGATGGGTAACCTTACTCTCAACCTCGGCATTACTGATGCAGACGGTGCAGGTTATGACGAAGAAACAGGTAAGTATTTCGTTAAGATTAACAACGGTACAGAAGTTGTAACTTATGATGCAACTCCCATCTACTCAGATGAAAGAGTTACCAAGACAATCATTGACTACAATTGGGGTATCGAATCTCTTGACGACCTTGTAAACTTTGCTTGTGACCTTCTTATGCCTCTTGACATCGTGCTTGAACTCCTTCTCACAGGCGAACAGGCAATCGTACTTCCCGATTACGATGAAGACGGAAACCGTGGTGCTGACATCAGAATCAACGGCGGCGAAGGCTATAACTACGCAATCGTTCCTCTCCTTGAGGCTCTCGGTATCGAAGCACTCTCGGCAGAAGATTATGCTAAAGCAGCAGAAAATGACGGACACCTCAAACCCATCCTTGATATGATCATCGGTAAGGTTGAAGTTCTTCTTGATGCTCCCGTATCAACACTTCTTCCCATGCTTGCAAACATCTTCTACTTCATCGGTTCCGACGGCATCAACTACATCGCAAAGAACCTTCTCGCATTCGTGAATACACTTCTTGCAAAGGTTGACCCCGTATTCCACATCGGCGTACAGATTGACCTTGGCGCAGAAAAGATTCTCGATTACGAACTCGGCGAAGGCAACAGACTTCCTGCAGGTGTAAACATCAACGTTGATCCCACCGATCTCATTGAAATGGTTAACAACCTTCTTGCAGGTATTAAAGTCAACGGTAAGGAACTCGGTCTGAGCCTCAACTTCGAATGGCTCGACGTTGCAGCCAAGATGGCAGCGGCTAAGATGGCTTACACAACCGATAAACTCGGCGCTAACGTTATCCTTTGGATTGCTGAAGAAGATGTTGAAAAAGCCGAAGACGGTACTCTTACAACTAAGATGAACATCAACGGCACAGTAACAGAAGTTGTTCTTACTTCTGCCGGCAATGCTCTCATGGTTGTTGAGATTCCCACAGTTCAGTACGTTCTTGACAGCGAAGGCAACCGACAGGCTGCAACATGGTACAACATCATCGGTGATGCTGAAGACACCTTCACAACTCTTATCAATGTAATTCTCACAAACGAAAATACATTCGCAATTGCAGAACTTGTATCCGGTCTCCTCGGTAGTGCTCTTGACGGCATGGACGGCAAGGTTACCAAGACAGAATACAAAGACGCTGACGGCAAAGTTTACTACTTCACAGATGCTGAAGTAAAAACAGCTGAAGACGGCACTATCACTGCAACCTACACACCTGAAGGTGCAAAGGAAGAAGTTACTGTTACAGTTACAGTTTCCAAGGATGCAGACGAAAATGCAATTACCAAGGTGTTCGATAACGAAGATGAACTCAACCTCAAGGGTCTCATCGAAGACGTTCTTTACAGCACCAACGGTCTTAAAGAACTCATCTCCGCCGTAGTTCTCCTTCTCAGCGGTCAGTACAATATCAATACTTATGACGTAATTTATAAGTATCTCGGCGTACTCACCTACTTCGAAGACGGCACAACTACTCAGGATACTCTTAATAAGGCTATCAGCAAACTTGATGCAATCATCACTCGTGAAGTTCCCGACCTTCTTGAAATGTTCCTTAAGGAAGATGCAACAGGCATCCTCGGCTCACTCCGTGAAGCATCAGTCGGCGCAACAGATCTCTCCGATATGGTTGACACGCTTCTTGAAGAACTCCTCTTCACAGAAGACAACTTCAACAAAGTTATCGGTCTTATAGTTAAGGCAATCGCAGGCTTCCTTAAAGAAGACCTTTGCGGAACTCTTAACGACCTTCTCGGCATTAACCTTATGCCTGAAGCATTCGCAGAAGCAACAGGTAATGCTAAGATCAAGGCTTATGTAAACGCAGCAAACGGCACAGGTACAGACGGTGCAATCACTTGGGCAGACGTATGGAATGCTCATAAGGATGCAAACGGCAACCATGAAGCATATTCATGGGGCATTGAAGCTCAGGATGATTTTGTTGACCTCATCCTTGCTCTGCTCAAGCCGCTCAATCCTATTCTTGACTTCATCCTTGCGGACGGCTCAATCAACCTTCTTCCCAACGAAAACGGTTCTGCAATAAGCCTTCCCGGCGGTAACGCTTATAACACAGCACTTGTTCCCTTGTTCAAGGCTCTCGGTGTTGAACTTACAGAACTCGACACAGAAAACGGCACAGATAAATCAACAACTGCTCTTGAGTATCTTGTTGACGGTCTCCTCGGCAGAGCAGACAACGGCGCCGCTGTCGGTCTTGTGGCAAAGATCGCTGACGCTCCCTTCAAGACAATTCTTGAACTTGTTGCAGGTCTCAGCTATCTCCTTGCAAACAACAACCTTGAACCCATCATCAAGAACCTCCTTGCTCCCGTATTCTCAATCCTTGACCTTCTTGAACCCGTAGTTTCAAGAGATCAGATTGACGATATGCTCAAGAAGTATCTTGTAATCGACGGCACAGCCTACGGTCTGACTGACATTATTGAAATCGGTAACAACGGCGGTGAAAACCTTGTTGGCCTTATCAATAATCTCATCGGCGGTCTGGAAATTTATGCTGACAGTGCTTACAACGAAGACGGTACACTTAAAGAAAACGCTGAACCCATTGACGTAATCAGACTTCTTCCCGAAAACTTCTTTGTAGAACTCTCCAAGTATGCTGTCGATGTATATGTAATCGATAAAGACGGAAACGGCGTTGCTCTCAAAAATGAAATTGAAGCAGCGAAAGACGATGACGGCAACTACGTTGGCAGTATCGACAACAATGACTATATCGATTACTACGCAAAGACCTGGGATTACGATGCCGCTGAAACACTTATGTATATCCTTAATACAGTTCTCAGCGATACCTTCTTACAGGTTCTTGCAAACATGATTAAACCGGATGCAGCTCAAGACGATATCGTTGTAACAATCCTTACAAGCCTTGCTGATAAGGAAATGGCACTCGTTGAACTCATCCTCATGTTCCTTGAAAATTACACAATATCTTACACGAAGATTCCTCAGAGTGACCTTGATGCAACCAAGAAAGCAGATTACAAAGCATTCGGTGACAATGCGGACGAAATCGAAACAAAACTTCCCGATGCAATCACTGCTCTTGATGCACTCCTTGGTACAGTTCTTGAACTTCTCGGTCAGGACAGCGACCTCGGTGCACTCATAGACGGTCTTATCGAAGGTGCTGACCTGGGCAAACTCATTATGGGTGCTCTCGTTCCCGTACTTGCAGACCTTGACATCGACGAAATCCTCGGTTATGTAAATGACCTTACAAACCTTGAACTCGCAATCGATCCTCAGACCTTCGCAACCTCCGCTAAGTTCGATTCAGCACTTGCCGACTTCATCGGTGACGCTGAAACATGGGCAGACGTTCGTGATAATCGCTTCACAAAGGGCGAAGACGACAAGTACACAATGAACGAATACGACTTCGGTCTTGCAACTCTTGAAGATGTTGTTAACTTTGCAGCAGACCTTCTTATGCCGCTTGACATCGTATTCCAGATTCTCCTTTGCGGTGAACAGATTATCGCTCTCGAAGATGACGATAAGAGTAAGCGTGATGACATCAGAATCAACGGCGGTTACGGTTACAACTATGCAATCGTTCCTCTCCTTGAAGCACTCGGTGCTGAACCTCTCAGCCAGGCTGCTTATGAAGCACAGGCTAAGGAAGACGGCTCATCACTCAAGTATGTTCTTGACATCATCGTAACAAGAGTTGACGAAATCCTTGCAACTCCCATCAGTGAAGTTCTCGGTCTCGTTGCTAACCTGTTCTACTTCATCGGCTCCGAAGGTATCAACACAATCGTTGCTAACCTTGTAGCACCCGTTGCTGAAATCCTTGATGCAGTTTGTAAGGTATATCCCATCAGCATTTATGTTGGTCTTGACGATAACGATGCATTCCAGTTTGCCTTCGATTACGAAAACAAGAAGGGTCTTAAACCCGGCTTCGTATTCGACCTGAGCGCTGCAGACCTCAACAACCTTATCAGCGGTCTCCTCGCAGGTATCAAGGTAGTTGACTCCGACGGCGACGGCGAAAAGGATCCTCTCGGTCTTACTCTTAAACTTGATTGGCTCGCTCTTGCAGCACAGATGGCAACAAGAGATAAAGACGGCGCAATCGTATACACCGACTCCGCTATGGTATACGGTTACAACGGTACAACCATTAAGACCGGTGACGGTAACAATCCTTACAAGAACATCACAGGTGATCCTGCTGATACAATCGTAACTCTTCTCAACGCAATTCTTACAAAAGAAAACGTTGCAATCATTAAGGAACTCGTAGTCGGTCTTCTCGGCGATACAACACTTGATCCCACTCTTGAAGGTCTTATCAATGACGTGCTTTCAGATCCCGATGCAATCATCAACCTTCTCGGTACAGTAGTTCTCGTTCTCACCGGTGAGTACAGCATCAGCACAATGTCAATGTTCTTCAAGTTCCTCGGCGAAGTTGACTACAATGTAAGCAATGCTGACGAGGCTATCAAAACCTTCGACAGACTTATCGGCAAAGCAGTTCCCGTTGTTCTTCCTCTCATCGCAGGTGAAGACATTGAGGAAGATTCGCTTATAGGCAAGATCGTTGAAGCAGCAAATAACGTTCCTGCAAACACAGCCGTTCTCACTCACATCATCAATACTCTCCTTACGGATATGGTATTTACCGATGATATGATGAAGACGATTACCGACCTTCTCGTTGGTACAATCGGCGGTGCATTAAGCGAAAGCCTTTGCACAACTCTTAAGGACCTTCTCGGCATTGACCTTTCACCCGTTGCATTCGCAGAAGCAACAGGTCTTGAAACTCTCGTTAAGTATGTAACAGTCGGCGTAACTGCAACAGGCGGTGAAAAAGATGAAGCAGGCAATATCGTTGCAGGCAAAGAAACAATCACCTGGGCTGACGTACTTAAAGCTCATAAGAGTGTTGACGATAAGGGTACACCCGACAATACTTCCGACGACGTAACAACAATCGACGCAGTATTTGCAACAGGTGCAGCAGACAGCAAGGACGAATTCCTTGAAATCGTTTACGGTATCCTTACCCCGCTTGAACCCGTACTTGCATTCCTTCTTACAGGCGGCAACCTTGAAATTGCTCAGGGTTACGGTGTTGAAAACATCAAGCTTCTCGGTAACAAGGGTTACGAAAACGCTGTTTACTATCTCTTCAAGGGTCTCGGCCTGGAAGAAATGGGCGCAACATGGATTGAACTCGATGCAGACGATGATGCAATTGATGCTCTGAGCTATGTAATCGACTATGTATTCACACTTGTTGATGAACTCGGCGAAGCACCCTTCAACACAATTCTCGTGCTTGTTGCAAACCTCAGTTACCTTATCGCAAACGACGGCGTAGAAGTAATTCTTACCAACCTCGTTTCACCCATACTTTCACTTCTCAATGCACTTGAAGGCACAATTTCAAGAGCAGAAGTTGATACACTTATCGAGACATTCGTTAAGGTTGATCTCTTAGGTAAACCTCTCAACCTGACAAATATTCTCACCATCGCAGGTGACAACGGTAAGATCCTCGTAGACCTGATTAACGGACTTCTTCCCGCAATTGAAGTTTACGACACTGATGATTACAACGAAGACGGCACTGTTAAGGAAGGTGCAGAACCCCTCCACGTAGTAAATGCACTTCCCGATACATTCTTTGCAGATCTTGCAAAGGCTGCTATCGAAGTTGATAACATCCTTACAAAAGCAGAAGACGGAACGGTTACAACAACGACGTATAATGAAACTACACGTCCTGCTGAAACAGAAATCGGTAAGGAAACAACGAAGTGGCATGTAAATACAGGCGACGCTCTGATGTATGTTCTCAAGACTGTTCTCACAGAAGACTTCCTTGAAATCCTCTGCGAAGCAATCAAGATAAGCGAAACTAATGAAGACGGCACCGATAACATGGTTTACGGTATCATCACAAGTCTTGCAGGCAAGGACGAAGAAGTTCTCGGATTACTCCTTTCACTCCTTACCAAGTATCTTGTAGAGTACACGGAATACAATCAGGACGAACTCGCTAAACCCGAATCAGAACTCGATGACACAACTCATACTCAGTTCACAAGTATTGTTGAAAACATCGACGCTCTCATTCCCACAATCCTTGGTCTTGTTAACCTTAAGGATGCAAACGGTAACGCAATAACAAGCCTTGAAGGTTTCGTAAACGGTTACCTCAATGACGAAATCGCAGATATGCTCGTCGGTATGATCGTTAAACTTCTTGCAGGACTTCCCTCAGAAACAATCGATATGATTCTCGGTTATGTAACTGAACTCACAAGTCTTACAACTCTTGACATCACACCTGCAGCATTCGCAAACGATAACTTCAATTCACAGGTTAAGAACTTCTTCAAGTCAGCAGTTGCTGCATACAATAAAGCACACGAAGCAGACGAAAAATTCACAGCCGTAACCCTTGATTCAATCACTTGGGCTCAGGTTTGGGAAGCAACAAGCCATGAAGTGCCGAATGATGACGGTTCAACAGAACGTGAATTCAACGGTTACACATGGAACGTTACAAGTCTTGAAAGTCTTATCAACCTCCTTTGTGACTTCCTTGCTCCTCTTGACTCTATCCTCGCTCTCATTCTCATGGGCGGCCAGGTAAGAGCAGACTTCGTTGCAAACGGCGGAACCACAACAGGTCTTGCACTTTCAGTTCTTGACGAAGTTAACGTAATGGGTGGTATGGGTTACAACTACTCAATCATCCCGCTTCTTGAACTCCTCGGCATTGACGCAATGAGTCAGGACGCATACGAAGCAGAAGTTGAAGATAACTTCGGCAGCGTACTATATCCCATCCTTATGATGATCAATAATAAGGTAATGGGTGATGACGGCGTACTTGCAAATCCTGTTTCATGGCTTGCAAGCATCCTTGCAAATCTCACTTATGTACTCGGTAACGGTGACATTACAACAATCGTTGACAATCTCATCGCTCCCATCAATATGCTCATTGAAAAGATTGACCCGATCGTTCCCATCGCAATTATAATAAACGTTGGTGCTATCGGTGACAGTTCACTCAATATCGTTAACACTTACATCGGTCAGGCACATCCCGGCGTAGATGCAGGTATCCACGTTCTTGTAAGTGGCGACGCAGTGATGAACCTTCTCAACAACCTTCTTGCAGATGTTAAGGTAAACGGTGTACCGCTTCTTGCAAACGGTAAGTTCGTTGTTAAGGTTGGCGAAGAAACCGTTGAAGCTAACTGGCTTGACCTTGCCGCAATGGCAGGTGCCGACACAGACGGCGACAATATCGTTGACTTTGCAAAGACAGAACTGAGCACTAAGTTCGACATCTACGGTGATAATACAGCAACAGAATACAAGACAATCGTTGGTGACGCAGCCGATACTCTTATGACTGTTCTCAACCTTGCTCTTACAAGTATTGATGTTACTGCAATCCTTGAATCACTCAATCTCGGTCTGAGCGAAGACATTATGGATATCATCAATGGTATAATCGAAGATCCTTCATCCATTGTTGAACTTCTCGAAGGCATCCTTGGTGAAACAACTTACCAGCCCATCCAGAACAGATCCATCAATGCTTCGGGTATGAACTACACTTCATATCTCACCTTCACTGAGCAGAACGCTGACATCATCGCTAATAACCTTGACGGTCTTATCTCTGACGTTCTCAGTGCAGCAAATCTCGGCTCACTCAGAAGTCTTGTAGCACAGTACATTTCAGGTGCAACTCTTAACAGCCTCATGGATACTCTTGTAAATCTCCTTGCAGGCGATTCAGTAGCAGGCATCCTTGAAACAATCTGCGGTCTTGACCTTAAGGTTGACGGTGCAGCTCTCGAACTCCCGCTTACACTTCCCGAATTTGCCGCAAAGATTAACTCTCTTGCAGCAACAAGAAGTTACCTCAAGGGCATAGCAGCACACCTTAATAAAGCAGTTACTGCTAAGGGTGATGATGCAACTTGGGCAGACGTAGGCTCCTTCACAGAAGCAAACGTTGACTGGAAGTTCAGCAACGGTGACGTAAACAGCTTCGTACAGGCAATCGCAGGTGTTCTCACACCGCTTAACGGTCTTCTTAAACTCTTCCTCATCGGCGATAATTCGTACCTTGACATTATGGGCATCGTACAGATCGAAGGTGGCGACGGTTACGACTTCGGTATTATTCCTATCCTCGAAGCTTTCGGCTTCGCAGCAAGTGAAGTTAAGACTGAAACAGCTTATAAGCAGGCAGTAGCAGGTGACGAAACACAACTTCTCGGATACATTCTCGGTAAGGTTGGCGATCTTGTTAATAAGGTACTTGACAAACCCGTTGACACAATCCTTTCAATCCTTCCGAACCTTGCATACTTCTTATCCAACGAAGGTCTCCTTCTCGCAGTTAAGAACATTCTCGCTCCCATCTATAAGATCGTTGATGTTCTTGTCAACGCTCTCGGCGTAGATATTGAGGGTATCCTCAAACTCGAATCCGTGCTTTCAAGCATCGACCTGGGAATCGCCGTATTTAACACTAAGTACGACTTCCAGATTCCCGATATCGATTGGTATGAACTTGCACAGCAGGGCGCAGCAAGTAAGAAGGAAGTTGCAACCTCAAGAAGCAACAAGAACGGAACAAGCAGCGAACAACTTGCTAACTCCTATGCAATCAATATGAGAGCAGACCAGTACAGCAAGTATGATCCTGCAACAACTGCTTACAAGACAACCCAGACAACAATCGTTGCTGATAAGGGCGATACATTAACATGGCTCTTCACTTATCTCTTCGATATGTTCTCAACGGCTCATAACCAGGAAGCTCTTGTACAGTTCATTTGTGACTTCTTCGAGCTCAAGAGCGGTGCAGAAGAAACTGTAAGATACGCAATTAAGAGTCTCTTCAATCAGGCAAGTGTATATAACGCATCCGACATTATCGTAAGTGCACTCTTCCAGGCACTCGGCTTCGGTATCACAATTGAAGCCGCACTTATGGGTAACGTTGCCACTATCCAGCAGATCTACAAAGATCTCTTCGATACAATCGGCAACCACTCAACTTGTGCATACGGCAGCATTGCAAAGATAATGGAAGATCTCACAGGTGTCTGGGAAGAAACAATCGGTCCTGAAGAGGATCACGATCAGGCAGTTGAAGAAGTTGAAGAAACTCTCAACTGGTTCCAGAAACTCATCAAGAAGATTAAGGAATTCTTCCAGAAGATTTTCAGTATCTTTAAATAATTGCCTGACAAGTAAGGCATAACAGCACTGATAAACCCCCGTCTTTTAAAGGCGGGGGTTTGTTGCGTTTTGCGGCAAGTCAAGACAATTTGTTTTTCGGTGTTGAAAAAAAGGTGCAAAGTTGATATACTATATATAATTTATACAGTACAGACCGAAACTGCGGATAAAAATCCCCTGTGTTGAGATGCTGTAAAGAAAGGAAACAACTCTTGCCAATGAATAAGAAGTCAAACATCATTTCCGTTTTAATAGTTATTGTTATAATTTGTGTTCTCGGCTTTCTCAATCTGAACTACGATATCGGTGCTTCCGACGAAGATTATTACATTCTTGTTGACAGCGAGAAAAACGTTGTCACACTCAAGAAAAAACCGACGAAAGTTGCCGTTTTACATTCCTCTTTTGCGGAAATATGGATAGAGGCAGGAGGAGAAATTCTGGTTACCGTTGGGGAAAGCGTGGAAAAGGGAATATGCAAAAGCGATGTGCTTTTGGTTGATGACGGTTCAGGACAAAGGATAGACAACGAAGCACTCCTGTCTTATGAGCCCGATTTCGTTATCCTCAATGCCGATATTGAGGCGCAAAAGGAAACTGCCGAAATTTTAAGAAAGGCAGATATTCCCGTTGCACAGTTACGCATTGAAAGTTCCGAGGATTATCTCGACATTCTTCGAATGTGTGAAGATATAAACGGAAAAACCGACTCCGATTAAAAAAGGGGATATATCTGCCGTCCCAAAAACAGAATCGGTTATTTTACACACCCCGCCTGATGTTTGTGCGGAAACAATCAGAATGAAAAACAACTGTATATAGTGCCTCAAAATGCCCTGAACACAACGGTTTGGGGCATTTTTTCTGTTTAAAAAAAGTTCAAAATTTTCTTTCAAAAAATCGCAAAAAAATGTTGACAAGCCTTGACGGTTGTGATATTATATACGAGCATGTGAGCGTGGGTTAGGGTATAACTATGTCCTCACATACCAAACAAGATATGCGATGATGCGGGAGGTGGCTGCCCTGAGAGGCAGGAAATTTCCGCGGAGTATGTCCGATTCAAAACCGGGCGATCTATATTTCACTTTCAGGCTATTTCTTGCGTTAAGTGTCAGTCGGGCAGTTATGCCCGTCAAGGACTTAAATAGCCCCAAGGGAGTGAACTGCGCTTTTTCAAGCCTTGACCGGAAATATTCAAGTTTCCGGTTTTTTAAAGGAAGGGTTGCAAACACCCGGAAAGGTATTGAAAAATAGCGTGCCCGCTAATTCTTAATTAGGAGGCAAACAAAATGGCAGTAAAGGAAAAGATCCGTATCAGACTCAAGGGTTACGACCACAACCTTGTTGATAAGGCAGCGGAGATGATCGTAGAAGCAGCAAAGCGTACAAATGCAACTGTTTCAGGTCCCATCCCCCTTCCCACAGAAAAGGAAGTTGTAACAATTCTTCGTGCTGTTCATAAGTATAAGGACAGCCGTGAACAGTTTGAACAGAGAACTCACAAAAGACTCATCGACATCGTAAGACCTACACCTAAGACCGTAGATGCTCTTACAAGTCTTGAGATTCCTGCAAGTGTTGAAATCGAAATCAAATTATAATCCTTGATTTCTATACCCGATTAACACGAAGCGGAACACAGGTCACGTTGCTTAAGACAGCAACCAATAACCAAAGGAGGATAACTAAAATGAAAAAAGGTCTTATCGGCAGAAAACTTGGTATGACTCAGGTTTTCGACGAAAAGGGTAATGTAATCCCTGTAACAGTAGTAGAACTCGGCCCCTGCGCAGTAGTTCAGAAGAAGACGGTTGAAAACGACGGCTATAACGCTGTTCAGCTCGGCTTCGAAGACAAGAAAGTAACAAGAACAAACAAGCCTATGAAAGGTCACTTCGACAAGGCAAACGTTGCTCCCAAGAAGGTTCTTAAGGAATTCAGACTTGAAGACGACAGCGCTCTCAACGTTGGTGACATCGTAAAAGCAGACATCTTTGCAGCAGGCGAAAAAGTTGACGTAGTCGGCACAAGCAAAGGTAAGGGTACTGCCGGTGCTATCAAGAGATGGAACTTCGCCAGACTCAAGGAAACACACGGTACAGGTCCCGTTGCAAGACACGCAGGTTCACTCGGTGCTTGTTCAGACCCCTCAAGAGTATTCAAGGGTAAGAAACTCGCAGGTCACCTCGGTGCAGAAAGAGTTACAATTCAGAATTTAGACGTTGTAAAGGTTGATGCAGAAAACAACCTCATCGCTAT
>CAYNIN010000008.1:0-42413 GCA_964397395.1 uncultured Faecalibacterium sp. | reverse complement strand
ATTAAGAATTGCCGGTGAAAGTGCAGATTTTCAGTTTGATTATTTTATTCTGTAAAAGGGAAGCAAAAACTTGCAAAATAAATAATCAATCTCCGAAAGGAGATAAACAAATAAAAAAAACTAACAAATTATTATCGCTCATTGGTAACTTGGGTTTTGTTTAAATTTTTTTCAGACATACCGCCGGGGGAGTAAAATCCTCGGCGGTGTTTTATTTCAAAATTTTAAGTTCTCATAGGTTCATAAAGTGAGGTTAATGAAGTTTTTGCTGACAATGATGCAGATGTTAACAAAAAAAGTGCCGATGTTTATAATTTATTAAAAAATATTAAAATAAATATAAATAATATTAACTTAATATGTTAACTATGATTAAATATATACAGGGGAATGATAATATGAAAACATTTAAAAAATTCGTAAGTTTGTTATTAACTTTAATTTTGGTTCTTTCCTGTGCAGGCACAGCTTTTGCAGCGGAAAGTTCAACTGATGACAGTTATGATCATTTGCCTCAGATTTATGTAACCGCACTTGTTTCGACTAACATTTATTTTGAGGACGATCCCACCAAAACTCACATCTTATGGCCTATGGACTATGACCGTCTTTTGAGCAACCTTACACACATTGATCAATACATAGCAAAATCAATCGAAAACCGTGAACCCGATGTGCTTAAGACTATCATTTATGAATTCTGCATGGAAAGTTTCGGTATGCTTGCGCTCAAGCCTGACAGCGTTTCATCCATGGAAGGTATCTGTGTTGAAGAAACAGGACTCGGTTACGCAGGTGACGGTAAATATTATTTCTATTATGACAGCCGTTTAAGCCCTCTTGATTGTGCCCGCAAACTTCATGAATATGTTAAGTGGGTTCAGGAAGATTCCGGCAGCGAAAAAATTGAGGTGGTAGGCTCAAGTTACGGTGCAAACGTTGTTGCTGCTTATCTTGAACTTTATAAGGATCAACTTGATTGGATAGATTCTCTTATCCTTTGCGTGCCTTCGGTTTTGGGTATTGAATATTTCGGCGCTCTTATGAGCGGTGAACTTGAAATTGACCCCACTGCTCTTACTGACTTCGTCAGAGATTATCTCGGTGCCGAAGGTATCGGTGCATATCTCAGTATTCTTAACAAATCAGGTGTGCTTGACCTTTTAGTTGAGTCTTTACTTGAACCTGTTATGCGTGAAGCTGTTTATGATGCAATTCTTGATGTTGCACGTGACTTCCTTGCAACACTTCCTGCTATGTGGGCAACAATCCCAAATGAATATTTTGAAGCATCACTTATCAATATGTTCGGCGAAAATTACATGGATCCCAACCATGAATATGCAGTCACAATTAAGAAGGCTATTGAGTATAACGAGCGTGTTACAAAGAGAGCCGATGAAATCCTTCTTTACGCAACAGAAACCTATAAGGATCTGAAACTTTCAATCCTTGCAAAGTATGGCTATCCTGCAATTCCTTTGAGCAAAAACGGTAACGTTATGGATGACGGTCTTGTTCTTCTTGAGGCTGCTTCCTTCGGTGCAACAAGCACAAAATACGGCGAGCAGTTCTCTGCAGACTATGTACAGGCGGCGCACAATGAAGTAAACTTCATTTCACCCGACAGATGCATTGATGCTTCAACCTGCCTTTTCCCCTATAACACATGGTTCCTCAAAAACTTTGAACACAGTGAGAAAAATACTGAATATCTTGCATTTGTTGACAGAATCCTTTATGAAGATCTTGATGTGTTCAGCGATCCCGAACTTCCGCAGTTTATGCAAAAGGATCCTGATGATCCCGACGGTGTAATTCCTACAGTAGCAGTGGAACCCAGAGATGATTCTCTTTTTGCAAACATCAGAGCTCTCATCAAATCCGTTATGCTTATTCCCGTAAAACTTTTTGAAAAGATTAAAAGCTTATTTGTTAAATAACTAAAGTAAATGAAAGAGTGAAGTGCCTTTTATGAACACTTCACTTTTTTGCTTTTCTTTTCTCTCTTGCGGCAACTGTTACAGTAATATATCAGGGTGTAATTTTATTTGTTGTTATAATTACAGTTTCGCTGTAAACTTGGAGAGCATCTTCGTTTGTCTTTCAAAAAACTATTGACCTGTGTGCAAATCGGATATATAATGTTTATGTCAATTTTTTATCAAAACTATATTCAAAGGAGATTTTTATTATGGGTCGTTTAGACGGTAAAGTAGCTATTATCACAGGCGGTAACTCGGGCGTAGGTGCCGCAACCGCAGAACTTTTTGCAAAAGAAGGCGCAAAGGTTGTTATTACAGCACGTCGTGTACCTCAACTTGAAGAGGTTGCCGCAAAAATCCGTGAAAACGGTGGCGAGGTATTAACAGTACCCTGCGACGTTTCAAAGGTTGAAGAAGTTGAAGCAATGGTTGCAAAAGTAGTTGAAGTATACGGCAGAGTTGACGTGCTCGTTAACAACGCAGGCGTACTTGAAGCAGGTCTTAAGCCTATCGAATGCTGCACAGACGAAGATCTTGAATGGGTACTTGGCATCAACACAAAGGGTTGCCTTTACTGCACAAGAGCCGTTGTCAAGGAAATGATGAAGAACAATGTGGGTTCAATTATCAACCTTGACTCTGTTGCAGGTGCTTTCGGTACGGGCGGTGCTTCTTACGTTACGAGTAAGGCTGCCGTAATCGGTCTTACAAAGCACACGGCACTCCGTTTTACAGGCACGGGTATCCGCTGCAATTCTGTTAACCCCAGCTCAATCGTTACACCTATGACAATGGCAACTGACCCTGCAACTCTTGACCAGAATATGATGGGTCAGATGCATAAGCATATGAATCTTAAGGTTCAGGTTTGTATGCCCGCTGACGTTGCAAATATTCTTCTCTTCCTTGCAAGTGATGAGTCAAGAGCCATCACAGGTCAGGTAATTGTATCTGACTTCGGTGCAACACTTTAATTAAATAAATGCAAAATACGCGCTTTAAGTGGGCGGTGACGGAGAAATCCGTTGCCGCCTCTTTTTCGTTAGAAGTTGCGGTCACGGCTCGCCGTGCCACCTCCCGCTTTCAGCAATGTCATTAACTTAAGGATTTGTTACAGTAGGGACAACTTGCCGTGTCCGCAAAACTGCACTATTCTACAAATTTTATATACAAAAATGATTCAGCGAATTTAATTATTCATTAAATAAAAAACGGGCGGCAACGGATTTCTCCGTCACCGCCTGCTTAGTGCAATTTTTAACTTTGCATTTATTTTTGGGGTTTCTTTGCCTTGTTGAGAATTGCGTTTATTTCAAGAATCTGTTCCTTCGTAAACTTACCGCCAAGCATTGAGAATACACGCTTAACCGTGAAACCGCTTGCCATAGCGTATATATTTTTAATCATACCGGCGCTGAGTTTGAAACCTGCAACTTCGAGACCGCCGTCTTTTTTATCGCCGTCTTTCTTGTCACCTTTAAGTGCCTTCATAAGCTTAAGTGCAATTTTAGCCATTGCCATCTTACCGCTGAAGGAAGCCATAATATCACCGATGGTGTCATTGATGGAGTATCTTCCGTCGGGAGTATTGATTTCAAACCAGTTGATGACATCTCCTTCTTCTTTCATAATGTAGGCTTCGTTGGGAGTGTCAACCTTGTTGATTTTTGCCGTATCGGTAAGTTCGCCTGCTTTTGCTTCAAGAACAGTTTCGCCTTCGTTCTTGACTTCAAAATAGAAGAAAGGATATTTGCCCTTTGTTTGTTTGCCTACGCTTACGCCGTTTGCGAAGAGTTCAACTTCTGCCTGATTGGAGTAAACGGTAACCTTTGTTACGTCTTCCACTCTGTCGATGTAACGCTTTGAGCAAATGTGAAGAACGGGTTCTTCTGAAAGCCATGCCTTATATGCGTAGAAAGAGTCTTTCTTGTATTTTCTGTCGAAAGTAACAAGTCCCTTGTGATTCATACCGTTTTCACCGCCCTCGGCTCTTGCATCGGCGGCAAAGTCAAACATATTCCATACGTGAGTTGCCCACAGGAAAGGTCTTTCGGCAATCTGCTTGATGAGTTCTTCGTGATAGTATGCCTGATATTCTTCTGTGTAGTCGCCCTGAGTGGGAGTTGATGTATGCCAGTCGAGAGCCTCGCAACCGTATTCACTGATACCGATAGCCTTGTTGGGATACTTCTTGTGGAATTCATCAAACCAGGGACCGTTCATATCTGTTGTACCGCCGTACCAACCGAAGTAGTGATTGTAGGAAAGTACGTCACTGATGTGTACATATTCTGCATCAATGGGGCACATTGTAACGGAAGCAACAACGGTGGGACGGGTACTGTCAAGTTTGTGGCAAAGTTCGTTGAGTTCCTTGTGGTTGCTTACAAGGTCGGGGTCTGCGGCGCCTGCAATGGTGATTTCGTTTGAAAGACCCCATACAACGATTGAAGGATGGTTGTAGTTCTGGATAACGAGTTCTTTCATCTGGGTAATTGTGTTTTCTCTGCCCTTGGGCATATGCTTTGAAATATAGGGAATTTCTGCCCAGAGAACAAGACCTGCTTCGTCGCAAAGGTCATAGAAAACCTGTGAATGCTGATAGTGAGCAAGACGGATTGTGTTTGCACCCATTTCAAGAATAAGTTCAAGGTCTTCTTTGTGGTGTTCGGGAAGAAGTGCGTTACCGATGTCGGGTCTGTCCTGATGGCGTGAAACACCACGAAGGGGATATTCCTTGCCGTTGAGAATGAAGCCTTTTTCAGCGTCAATTTCATAGGTACGGCAACCGAAGCGGGTGGAAACTTCGTCAATGGCTTCGCCTTTTTCAATAAGAGTTGCCTTTGCGGTGTAAAGATAGGGGTCTTTTACGCCGTTCCAAAGGTGGACGTTTTCAATTTTGAGCGTGGCTTTATCGTCGCCTTCTTTTTCGCAAGAAGCAATAACCTGACCGTCAGCCATGATTTCATACTTAACGGTGCAGTCGTCATCATCTTTAAGGAAAGTCTTGATTTCGACCTCTGCGTCGGCACCTTCAATTTTCGGTGTTACCATAATTGCAGGTGAGCCGTAATAGTCAAGGTCAAAGTGATTCTTTGCTGTGCCGATAACGCTTACATCTCTGTAAATACCGCCGTAGAAAGTGAAGTCTGCGTTCTGGGGATAAACTCTGTCGTTGGGAGAGTTGTCAACGGCAACAACAAGAAGGTTTTCGTCTTCAACATCTTTAACTTCAACACGGAAAGTTGAATAACCGCCGTCGTGCTTGCTTATCTCTTTGCCGTTCCAGAAAACTACGCAAGAGGAGTTTACACCGTCGAACTGAAGATATCTGACTTCGCCTTCGGGTAAATCTTCTTTCTTAAGACTCTTTGCAAAATAGCAGGTTCCTCTGTAATAGTCGTTGCCGCCGTCCTGACCGTCTTTGCCGTTCCATGTGTAAGGAAGATTGAGTTCTTCCCAATCTGCAGGGAGAGTTGAGGGTGCAGATTTGGCACTTTTGGAAAAGAGCCAGTTGCTGTTGATAATTTTTACATTTCTCATATTTTTTCCTCCAAAAATAATATAACATATCTATTATAATACTAAAGAATTAAATTTTCAAGTGGGGCATCGCAAATAGATCTTTTATTAATTATTTTTCATAATTGACAAAAAATACTTTTAAGGTGCTGTAAGCCTCTTGTAAAAAAGGTGTCATTTTACCGACACCTTTTTAAAGTTAATATTTTAAAGTTCGTTTATCATACTCAAAAGTTCAACATACAAATCTTTAACGTCATTTATTTTAGTAAGACCGCCTTGAAGTGACATATGGTCACCGGTATAGGTTGACATCACATTCCACACACCCGTTTGAACATTGCCTTCTTCGTAATCTTTCACAGGAGCATCTGAAGGAGCTTTTGCGGAAATTGTGTTTACGAGTCCGTCATTTTGCTGCCAGGTTTCATCAAGAACATAACCGCCTTCGGTTATACCCGTATAGGCTCCCATTGCCTTTGCAGAGGAAACGAAAAGAGATTCCATTTTGCTTTCAACGGGAGAATATGTTCCGTCTTCGGCTTGAGTTGTAGCATTGCAGGGAATGGAAAAATAATAGGTGTTTTCAAGAGTTTCAATCCACTGATTCATTGCAAGAGCATTGTCTATATACATATCGTAAGAAGCATAGTCCGTGGGGCTCTTGTTTTCATCTTTTGTACCGCTTGCCATTCTCACAAGACTTGAAAGGGAGTTCTGAATCTTTGCTTTAACGGAATCAAAGATACTTTCACTCTCTTTTTCGGGAACATCGTCAGTGCTTATGTTATAGGCTGTTGTTCCGTTGTGGGGTGCTGCAAGAGTGACTATACTGTAAATGTAGTCACCTTTTCCTCCTTTGAAGTAATCGGAAAGTTGGTCTGCAGGGGTTGCCGCCTGCTCTTCGGAACTGCCGTTTTCCATAATGTGTGCAAAAAGTCTGACAGTTGCACCGCCGAAGGAATGACCGAGAAGATTGATTTTATCTTCCCGACTGAAAGAATTGATGAGAGCCCTGCCTGTATAGTCTTCGCCGAATCTCTCGTGTCCGCATTGCTGACTGTGAGCCTGACCGTAGTCAACAACGGTTCCCGTAAGCTGTGCATAAAGTTCGCAGGCTCTGTCCCAGGCGCTTGATGTGGGTGAAACCGAAGCGGCATAGCAGTCAAAACCTTTGTCGTTAAGATATTCCATAAGGTCGCCGCCAAACATTCCCCAATAGGGCATTATTTTATAAATGTCGTCATAACTTCCCCAGCCTGAAAGTCCGTGAACGAAAACATATTTATAATTGGTGTTCCAATTACTGCTGTCAACTTTAAGGCAGTCTGACTGAATGCCGAAAAGCATTATCACAGACATAACGATGCTTGTAAATTTATATATGATTTGATGAATTATTGCTGACATAAAGAACTCTCCTTTTCGTTTTGTTGTCTTAATTCTATCAAATTGTATATTTCATGTCAACAAAAGGCAATTTGTTTTAATAAAATATTATAAATATAAAAATCACTTGAAAAAAACAAATTTTTAGGTTATAGTTAAGGTGCTTGTTGCGGACGGAAAAAAGAGAGTTGCAATGCATTTTTGAAGCAATTATTCTGATATTTTCAAGGCAAACGTAAAATAAAAAAAGTAAAAAAAGCGGGTGCGGACAAATGAAAAATAAAAAGACGTTGATTATTGTATTGACCGAAATTCTTGTCAGCATTATAATCTTTGTTTCGGTGGTTTTGTTTTGCTTTAATTTTTTCAATGTCGGAAGCGATATCGGTAAAGATATTCTTTCGTCGGGGGAAAAAGGCAATCAGACAAGTGCCTCCTCGGAATTTACCGATGAAGAAATCAACGGTAAATTAAACAAAATTGCAACAACGGTAATTTATAATTACCGAGCATCTCAAATTCTTTTTGCCGATTCTTCGGCGGCAAATCTGACTTTTGTTGTTCCTACGGACAGTCCGGATACTGTTGCAAAGAACTATGCCGATTATCTTGAAAGCCTTTCTTCTGAAAATGTGAATTATACTTATATTTCAAGAGATCTGGACTCCGACGGTAAGAATGAATATCTTATAGAAATTCAGGATTCTCTTGCGGATTTCTGCGAGGCGGCAGGCGATAGCGAAACTGCTGCACATATACAGGAAATTTACGATGACGGCTCTGATGATGTTCCCGGCGTTTTGATTTACGGAAGTTATGCCGACGGACAACTTGTTTTTCACGGTTTCCGTCAGCCCGTTTCGGCAGACGGTGCGGAAATTACTTTGGAAGAAGGCAATCTTATTTTCTCAAACGACGGTTCTAAAAGCAGGATTTTCGTAGGATTTCCCGATAAGGTATACACCGATTATGACGGCAAAACCGAGGACTTTAATTATATCTGCAACAGTTTTTGTAATTATGAAATCACGCAGGGTTATGAAGTTCGGTTTTATGCGGCTGATGTGGCAGATGTTCCCGGCTCTCAGGTGATAGTGTCCGCTTCTCTTGAAGGCGACGTATATTCGCAACTTTACACTGTAACCGACGGTGTGATGCATCTTCTTTATTTCAACCCCTTTGAGCAGAATGCAACATATATTACCGAAATTGACTCTGCAGAGTATATTATGACTTATACCCAGCAACTCACCGGTTCGGGAGATGAATATTCTACATTTTACAGTTACAGTATTTTCCGCATCAATGAAAATTACGAACCTGCAATATATGAAGAAATGAGCACAATAGTCAAGGCGGATGCCTATACCGAGGAAAACGGAATCTTCTTTGAAAAATTCAACGCATATCTTAAAGACGCAGTTGTGTGCAGTGACCCGTACGAACTTAAAGGTTACACATTAAATCCTTATTCCGTAGATCCTGACGGCGAAACCGTGACTTTATCCGACTATCTTACAATTACAAACTGCAACACATCAAAGCAAGGTATCGTAAAAGTTTCCGAGGATTCATATCTTAACTTCAGAAACGGCCCTTCCGTAAGCAGCGGCAGAATCCTTGTTGATTCTTCGGACTCATCAAGTTATGTCCGTCAGAACAACGGTGCTTCAGTTACCGTAATTGATACGGTGAACACGGATAACAAAGAAAATCCCGTGTGGCTCAAGGTCAGAATCAAATATCTCGGGCAAACGCTGACGGGCTATTCTTCAAAGAAGTATATCGAGTTATCTGATGTTAAAAGTATTGCCGTGGGTGAGAAGTTCACTCTTGTTGCAGACTCTGATCAGACAGACCTCAAGTGGAGTTGCAACGATGAAAGTGTTGCAAAAATTGATGCCGATACGGGCGAAATAACGGGAATCCGTGAAGGACTCGTTACGGTAAGCGTAGCATCGGAATCGGGTCTTTCGGACACCTGCATTGTTATGGTTGAAAAAGAATAAAGATTTAATTTAAAACAGTTTTTTATACGGACAGAAATATTTATTGACATTTTGTTCATTAGCAAGTATAATTTTTTTACAAACAATATAAAAGGAGTTTTAATAATGAAAAAAGCATTATCTTTAATTTTATGTGCAGTTCTCCTGTTTAGTCTTGCAGTTCCTGCTTTTGCGGCAGACAGTTCAGATGACGGACTCAACATAATCGTTGCAAATGACCTTCACTACAATCTGAGATACTCATCTCAGGAAGCAGTTGCCGGAAGAAACAGCATTGATGAAACCTATTATCACATTGCTTCAACGGGTCGTCTTGTTTATGAGTCGGCAGCAATTATCAAGGCTTTCCTTGAAGACATTGCAACATCTGACAGAGAAATCGTCCTTCTCCCCGGTGACCTTGTTGACGAAGGCGGAACAGAAGAACACACAGTATTTACAAAAATTCTTTCAGATTTTGAAAAAGAAACAGGTAAAAGAGTTTACGTTGTTCCCGGTAACCATGACCTTTACGGCGGTACAACCGTGGCAGAGTTTGAAACGTTTTACAGAGATTTCGGCTACTCCGAAGCCCTTGCAAACGATCCTCTTTCAGCTTCCTACACTGCAGAACTTGGCGGCGACTACAGACTTCTTGCAATCGACAGCACAGACCCCGGTGAAGGCGGTCACGGTATAAACGAAGAAAGACTCGCCTGGATCAAGGCTCAGTGTGACAAGGCAAAGAAAGACGGCAAAAAACTCATCGCTATTATGCACCACAACCTTCTTGATCATTTTTCACTTGACACCACTATCCATTCGGGTTCATCAGTAAATACCGATATAAATCTTGCCGATGTTCTTGCAGACGGCGGCGTGAAATATATCTTCACAGGTCACATTCACGTTCAGAACATTCTTTCCTATACTGCAAAAGACGGCTCTGTAATTTATGACGTTGTTACAAGCACTCTCAACGGTTGGCCCTGCCCTTACAGAGAAGTTGATTTCGGTGACGAAGTTAAAATCAGAACAAAGTATGTTGACGAAGTTGATACAACTCTTTTCCCTGCAGGTATCACAGACGAAGCACTCAGCCTTGCAAAAAGTGATTTCCTTGCTTATGCAAAGAATTGTGCAGATGTAGGTATGGAACTCGTTGTAAGAGGCTATGCAAATGCTTCAAAACTTACTTCTGTTCTCAAACTTGACAAAGAAAAAGATGCAGAACTTTACAATGCAGTAACCGTTATTGCAGAAAGACTCGACACAGTTCTCAATATGCCTCTTTATGCTGCTGATGAAACTGAAGAAGGTCAAAGCCTTGAAGCTCTTGTTGCTTCCTACGGTAAAACACTTCCCGCAAGTGACTATGAAACATATATGGACCTTGGCGTAAGCATCTACCTTGCTTTTGTCGGCGGTGACGAAAACTATCAGGCATACACTGATGAAATCGTTATTTTAATGAGAGGTCTTGCCGCTGTTCTCAGTTATTCTTTTGCAGAGGTATCGGCAAATGAATACGCACAGTTCCTCTCACTCATTCTCGGACTTGCTAACATTAAAGTTTCCGCTGACTCTCTTGTTTTCACAGGCGGACTTGCAGAAAGATTCAAGGGTACAGAACTTATTCTTACAAACCTTCTCTTACCCGTTGTTCTCTCTTTCAGTGCAGATACACTTCCTGCTGACAACGATATTACTCTTCCCGGTTACGATGAAATCAAAGAAGAACTCACATTCTTCCAGAAAGTTCTCGATTGGTTCCAGAAAATTCTCAGTTTCATTGTAGGTATTTTCAAAATCAACATTCAGTAAAATGCTTTTCCCGTCTTGTATCTTACAAGACGGGAATTTTTATATGACCGATATGTCAAAAATCAGGGCAGATTTTTGTTGAAAAATAAAACGGATATTTCTTTATTTTTCAGTATTTTTTTGATATACTGTTAAATATTGGAGGATTGATAAATATGGAGAAAACACCTTTCAAACAAAAGGCGGTAAATCTTATTTCTGTTGCAAAGCAGTATTGGCATACTCCTGCCAAAGGAAACTATGTGCCTTATAAAGAAGTTGTGGCTTTCGGTGCGGCGGGTTTCGGTGTGCATTGGGTGACGCTTCTTGCTTCTACCATCGGCCTTGATGCTTCCAACTTCCTTGTAGGTGCAAGTATCGGTCTGGAGCCTTTGCATCTTCAGTATATGCTTATAATTGCTAACCTTGTCGGCATACCCATCGGTATGTGGCGAGGCTGGTACACCGATAATCATAATATGAAAGGCGGAAAGTTCCTTCCTTTCCTGACAAGATGCCCCATACCGCTCGTTGTAATTTCAACGGTTATGGTGTGGCTTCCTTTTGAAAACTGGTCATACATTACAAAGGCAGTAGTTGTATGGTGCTTTTATATGTTGCTTCAGGTCTTTCTGTGTTTTTATAACGAGAGTTTTCAGAACATTCAGTATGTTTTGACGCCCAACGCACAGGAAAGAGCCAACATAATGAGCATCTTCCAGATTATTTATTCTCTTGCTCCTACTATCAGCGGCTTTGCCATACCCTTTGTTGCAGGTCTTACCTGGGGACTTACTAACATCTGGTCATACAGAGTTATCTATCCCGTCTTTACGGTGCCGGGAGTTATTGTAAGCCTTATTTTCTTTAAGAAAGTCAAAGAACGAATAGTTCTTCCCAAGAAGAAAGCAGAACCTGTCAGAATAATTGATGCTTTCCGTGAAGTTTCAAAGAATAAATATTTCTGGATAACACAAGGTGCAAGTTGGGTCGGCTTCCTTGAAAATGCCTTCGGTGTTGTTCTTAACTGGACTTTTGTTTATGCTTACGGCGGAGCAAGAGCCTATCAGCTCGGTATTGCCAATACCGTAATAGGCAATTCAGCCTTGTGGGCGATGATGTTTGCACCCTTTGCAATAAGGCTTCTCGGCAAGAGAAATCTCCTTATTTTAGGTAATGTCGTCAATGTTGTTTTGCTGGTATTTCTTTATCAGGTATATCAGGATGCGTTTTTCGTCTGCGTTTTCTGGTATCTTAACAACTTTGTCAATGTTGTCAACAACAACATTAACATTCCCAACATATATGCGGATATCCGTGACTATCATCAATGGAAAACCGGTGTAAGAATTGACGGACTTTTCTCGGCTTTGGGCATTATCGGAACGGTTATCAGTTTCGGTACGGGACTTGTAATTCCCTCCGTATATGAAAAAATGGGTCTGAAAACTGACTATAACGTGCTCTTTGACGACACTTTGAGAAACAATCTTTTTGAAGTACTCATCGTTTTCTCTATTGTCGGCGCCATATTAAATCTCATACCTTATCTGTTCTACGATTTAACAGAAGTAAAACACAAGAGTTATGTGAGCGTTCTTAAAATCCGTGCTATGTTTGAGGACTACGGAGAAAATGAACTTGATGACGAACTTCTCATTGAGGCTATGGGCATAATTGAAAACGCCAGAGAATGTCAGGGCAAAACTGCGGTTAAAACAGACAGGTCGCCTTTGAAAAACGCCCGAAAACTCAGAAAGAAAACCGAGGAAGAAAAAGAAATCAGAAAAGCCGAAATCAAAAAGGCAAAAGAAGAAATAAGAGAGCAGAGAGAAATTGCCGAAAATATTTTCGTTTCTCCTTTCGTTCTTGAAGAACTCGGCAAGTTTTCCACCCTGCGTTATCAGAAACAACTTGAAGCCGCAAAGGAAACATATTCAAAGGGTACACTTTGCTGTTATGAGAATTTAAAGGAAGAAAGAAAAACTGCAAAAGCACTTCCGAAAGGCACAAAAGAAGAAAAAGAAATCCGCAGCGATGCATTGGCTCTTATCCGCAAGAAAAAAGAAGCGGTAAAGATTATCAAAAAAGTCGGCATTGAAAACATCAAAGAACCCGACGAAAAAATCAAGGAAGAGATTCTTTCAAGGGAGGCTCACTCTCTTTGGGAAAATTTGAAAAACCGAAAAGAACTCCGTGATTTTATGAAAAATCAGTCTTTATTTAAAAGAGCAACTTCTCCTTATTTCACCGCAAAAGCTCTTATCGAGCAGAGCCGTAACTATGCACACTTTGATGAGATTGAAAAGAGGTATGGGGAGTTAGTTAACAGTTCGATGTAAAATCATAAAGCCGCCTGTTTTTAGGGCGGCTTCGTTCTGTTTTTTTGCAGAAACTTTTATTTTTTTCTCTTTTTTGTTTTCAAAAGAAAGTTGATGTGTTAAAATAAGACCGAAAAACCCTAAAACCGAGGACAATATGAACACGAAAAACAACATTCACTCCCTTACAGTTACTGCTTTGAGCATTTCGCTTCTGTGTGCATGCTCTTATATAGTTATACCCTTACCTTTTGCAAGTGCGGTGCTTTCTTTTCATACAGTAATAGTAAACCTTATTGCACTGACTCTTAAACCGAAGAATGCGGTTTTGGCAACAGGCACCTATCTTTTAATGGGACTTTTAGGATTGCCGGTCTTTTCTTCGGGTACGTCGGGGGTCGGAAAACTTTTCGGGCCCACGGGAGGATTTTATTTCGGCTTTCTTGCGGCGGTAATCCTTATGAGTCTGCTTAAAGGCAAAAGCACCTGCTTTCGAAGATACCTTGGTGTAACACTGCTTGTCGGGCTTCCCGCCGAGCACTTTTTCGCAGTGCTTTTTATGTGTATTCATAACGGCTTTGACGTAAAAGCGGCGTTTATGAGCATATCTCTGCCTTTTCTTCTGACTGACATCTTCAAGTGTGTGCTTTCTTCTTTTTTTGCCGTCAGGTTAAATAAGGCAATGGGTAAAGGACGTTTTTATTAAGACTATAGCCGACACCGTGTTTTTTATAAGTTTTAACAGTAAACAACAGATAAATATTTGACAACTTTGTTTATTTGTATTATTATATAAAGAAGAATATATTTATATGAAAGGCGTGTAATCACGATGAGTTCTTGTTCAGGTAACTGTTCGTCCTGCTCCTCTGATTGTAAAGACAGAGATCCGCATCTCAAGCAGAACGAATATAGTAATATAAAAAAGATTTATGCCGTTGTAAGCGGTAAGGGCGGTGTAGGAAAGTCGTCCGTTACGGCGCTTCTCGCATCGGCCATGCAGAGCAGAGGTATGCAGACGGCAATTCTTGATGCTGACGTAACGGGACCTTCAATTCCCAAAGTTTTCGGCATTAAAGGTCAGGCAGAAGTCGATGCCGGCGGTATTATTCCAAGAGTTACAAAAACGGGTATCAGAGTTATGTCTGTTAACCTTCTTCTTCCCGACAGTGAATCACCTGTTGTATGGAGAGGTCCCGTTATAAGCGGTGCGATTCAGCAATTTTTCACCGATGTTGCCTGGGGTGATGTTGACTATATGTTTGTTGATATGCCTCCCGGAACAGGCGACGTACCTCTGACGGTTTTCCGGAACCTTAAAGTTGACGGTATCATTGTTGTTACAACTCCTCAGGATCTTGTCGGTCTTATCGTTACAAAGGCTATCAAAATGGCAGAAATGATGAATGTGCCTATTGTGGGTCTTGTTGAAAATATGAGTTATTTTGTATGCCCGAACTGTGATGAAAAACACTATATCTTCGGCAAAGGTTCTTCCGATGAAGTTGCAGAAAAATTCGGCATACCCCTTCTTGCAAAACTTCCCATTGATATGAGAACACCGAGTCTTGAAGATAAGGGCGCAATTGAACTTGCAGATATGGATCCCGTAATGCCCGTTATCGAAGAAATTCTTAATTAAAAGGTTATTAACAGTTTTAATCAAAGAGCACAAAGGTTGATTAACATAAGTTTAACACAAATATGCTTGATTTCTTCTGTCGTTTTAATGTAATCTATAATTGACAGAAAATATAAAAAGATTTTTAGAAAAGGAACTGATTTATGAAAAAAATCATATTGAGAGTGTTGGTGTGTGTTATAGTTTTCGTTGCAGTTGTTGCAGGAACTTTATCCTACTTTCTGTTTAAGGAACCCGAAAACGTGAATGCACCCGTAAATCAAAATACAGTAGTGGACGTTCAGGGCTCTACATATCTTGCCGTTGTCGATGAGAGCGGAACAACTTATGCCGTTGTCACCGATGCCGAGGGTAACAGATATGCTGCAGAGTATGACGGTTCTCAGGTAGGGCAGACCGTAGCACAGATAAACGACCAGGTTGCAGCAGAAGATATTCCTCAAAATTATACGGGCCCCGTCATTGATGCAACTACACAGCAGAGCACGACTGCACAGACTGATACTTATGATCAGACTACTACACAGCAAAGCGACACTCAGGGTACAACGGGCTCTGTTTCCTCTGGTGCAGTACCCGATGCTTCCTCACAGACGACTCCCTCTGCTTCATCAACAAACCCTGTCGCAACAGACCCTGCCCAGACAACAACGGTCCAGAGCGGCCCTGCTGCTTACCGTATTGATATGTATCAGCAGATTTTCAAAAGCGGAACATATCTTATGACAATTCTCACAAACGATGCGGATCTTGGCACAGAGCCTATAACCATGGCTTTGAAAAACGGCAATATGTACGTTGAAACTTCCGTTGAGGGTATTGCCTGCACGATGCTTTATGTGAGAAGCAATGACACAATGTATATGCTCTTTAACGACTGGAAGAAGTATTGCAAACTTCCCGAAGAAATGATGGGCGAAGATTTTGATATGAGTTCCATGACGGAAAATCTCGGTGACTCGGATATCGGTGAAGTTTCGGTTTCCGAGGTTGAGGTAAACGGACAGAAACTTGTTCTTGAAAGTTATATAAGCAGTGAAACAGGAGAAACGGTTAACTACTACTTCGACGGTGACGTACTTGTACGCCGTGACAGCGTGGCTGCCAACGGCTCCATTGACTCTATGGAATTTGTTGAATTTTCCACAAACGTTCCCGATTCATATTTTGAAATCCCCGACAATTTCGGCTATATCAATCTTGATTGGCTTGGTGCAATAATGTAAAAACAACTCAGCGGTGCAGTGAAAAAACTGTGCCGCTTTTTTGTTGACAAAGAAAATGTTGGGATATATAATTGTTTTTGAATAAAGATATTCTTATTAAAGGGCAGGTGTTTTTTTGCAACAGTTTGATATAACGGGCATGAGTTGTGCAGCTTGCAGTGCAAGAGTCGAAAAGGCGGTTTCAAGCCTTGCAGATGTTGAAAAATGCTCGGTAAATCTTCTCACAAATTCTATGGTAACAGAGGGCTCGGCAACGGAAAAGGAGATAATCTCCGCCGTTGAAAAGGCAGGTTACGGCGCAAAGGTTAAAGGCGCAGTGAAAGAAAGCGAAAAAGATGACGGATTACAGGATAAAGAAACACCTGCGCTGAAAAGAAGGCTCCTTCTTTCGCTTGCGTTTCTTTTAGTACTTATGTATTTTTCTATGGGGCACGTTATGTGGAATTTCCCTCTGCCTTCATTCTTTAACGGCAATCCTATGGCAATTGCTTTGGTGCAACTGCTTCTTACGGTAGCCGTAATGATAATAAACAAGAAGTTTTTTATAAGCGGACTCAAAGGCGTATTAAACAAATCGCCTAATATGGACACTCTCGTTTCTTTGGGCTCGGGCGCTTCTTTTGTGTGGAGTGTTTATCTTATGTTTAAGATGACTGCCGCAGGAGCAGAAGAAATGATGCATCTTCTTCATGAGATGTATTTTGAGTCGGCGGCAATGATTCTCACTCTCATAACAGTCGGTAAGATGCTTGAAGCAAGAAGCAAGGGCAGAACAACGGATGCTCTTAAATCTTTGATGAAACTCAAGCCCAAAACCGCCTGCGTTATCCGTGACGGTGCCGAAGTTACCGTTCCCATATCAGAAGTTGAAAAGGGTGACATTTTCGTCGTACGCCCCGGAGAAAGCATACCCTGCGACGGTGTGGTTACCGAGGGAACGAGTGCGGTTAACGAATCGGCACTGACGGGTGAAAGTATACCCTGCGACAAGGAAAAGGGAGATAAGGTATCGGCGGCAACGGTCAATCAGTCGGGCTTTCTTAAATGCAGAGCAACTGCCGTCGGTGAGGACACGACTCTTTCACAGATAATTAAAACTGTAAGCGATGCGGCAATGAGTAAGCCGAAAATCGCAAAAATTGCCGATAAGGTATCAGGTGTTTTTGTGCCGACCGTTATAGTTATTGCAGTTGTTGCCACGGTAATATGGCTTATTGCAGGGGAGAGCATAGGTTATGCTCTTGCAAGGGGTATTTCCGTTCTCGTTATCAGTTGCCCCTGTGCTCTCGGACTTGCCACTCCCGTTGCAATTATGGTAAGTAACGGCATCGGCGCTAAAAACGGCATACTTTTCAAAAACTCTCAAGCCATTGAAAATACGGGCAAGGTGCAGATTGTTGCCCTTGATAAAACGGGTACCGTTACAAAGGGTGAGCCCGAGGTGACGAATATCATCTGCGGCGACGGGGTTACGGAAACGGAACTTATGAGGGTCGCATACTCTCTCGAAAGCAAAAGTGAGCACCCTCTCGCAAAGGCAATTGTTAAAAGATGTGAAGAAACAGGCGAAGAAAAAGACGAAGCGGAAAACTTTGAAGCCGTATCGGGCAAAGGTGTAAAAGGTGAAGTGGGCGGCAGAATGTACCGTGGCGGAAATCTCATTTTTGTTTCGGAAAACTGCACCGTTGCTCAAGAAATGCTGACAAAGGGTGAGGAACTTTCAAATAAAGGCGAAACTCCTCTTTATTTCACTTGCGAAGATAAATTGCTTGGTATAATTTCCGTTGCCGATACCGTTAAAGAGGATAGTGCAAAGGCAATCAGCACCCTTAAAGAAATGGGACTTTATGTTGTTATGCTCACGGGCGATAACGAAAACACCGCAAGGGAAATCGGCAGACAAGCAGGTGTTGATGAAGTTATTGCAGGTGTGCTTCCAAATGAAAAAGAAAAGGTCATTCGCTCTTTGCAAAAGAAAGGAATGACGGCAATGGTGGGTGACGGTATCAACGATGCACCTGCACTGACAAGAGCCGACGTGGGTATTGCTATCGGCGCAGGAACGGACATCGCAATTGATGCGGCGGATATTGTTCTTATGAAAAGCAGGCTCACCGACGTACACGGCGCAATCAGTTTAAGCAGAGCCGCCATAAGAAACATTCATCAGAATCTTTTCTGGGCATTTTTCTATAATACCCTTGGGATACCCCTTGCGGCAGGCGCTTTTATCGGTCTTTTCGGCTGGGAACTTAATCCAATGTTCGGTGCGGCGGCAATGAGTCTTTCCTCTTTCTGCGTTGTGACGAACGCTTTAAGGCTTAACTTCACCGATATTTATTCCGTAAAACATTTCAGAAAGAAAAGAAAGAAACTGCAAAGCACCGCCGAAACCGCTATGCAGGAAAAAGAGATAACCCTTTCCGTTAAAGGTATGATGTGCGGGCACTGCGAAAAGAGGGTCAAAGACGCACTTGAAGCCTTGCCTTTTGTGGAAAGTGCCACTCCCGATTTTAATACGGGTGAAGTTAAAGTAATCCTCTGCGGTGAAAATGATTTGAAGGCAGTTAAAAAGGCTGTTAAGGATGCAGGGTATAAGATGTGAGTAAATGCAAAAATGCAGAATAGAAAACAACCGTCACTTTATGAGTGGCGGTTGCTCTGTTTCATATTCAATTGTGTCTGTAATCGTAGGAATCCTTTGTTACGTCTAATTCGACTCCGTTTATTATCACGTTTTTTTCGTGAAATCACTCATTTTACTTCTTCTGTCCGTAATAAGCGTTAGGGCCGTGCTTTCTCATATAGTGCTTATCGAGAAGGTACTGCTCAATAGGTTCACAGTCGGGGTTTATCTGTTCTCTGTGGTAAGCCATATTTGCAACGGTTTCCATAACAACGGCATTGTGTACAGCTTCTTTGGGTGTCTTGCCCCAGGCGAAAGGGCCGTGCTTATAAACAACAACACCCGGAACTGCCATAGGGTCAATTCCTTCAAAAGCTTCGATAATAACGGTACCCGTTTCTTTTTCGTAGGCACGTTCAACTTCTTCGGGAGTCAGTTGTCTTGTGCAGGGAATGGGGCCGTAGAAATAGTCGGCGTGGGTTGTGCCGTAGGCGGGGATTGCTCTGCCTGCCTGAGCCCAAGAGGTAGCCCAGGTTGAATGGGTATGGATAACACCGCCGATTTCGGGGAAAGCCTTGTAAAGTTCGATATGTGTGGGTGTATCAGAGGAGGGGTTGAGGTTTCCTTCAACAACGTTACCTTCAAGGTCAAGGACAACCATATCGTCAATTGTCATAACGTCATATTCAACACCGCTGGGCTTAATAACGATGAGCCCTTTTTCTCTGTCAATACCGCTTACGTTGCCCCACGTGAATGTTACAAGATTATATTTCGGTAAACTGAGGTTGGCTTCAAGCACTTTTTGTTTGAGTTCTTCGAGCATAATTTTAACTCCTTTGCATTTTTTATAATTATATATTTACTTATAAATTTTGTCAATCGAGAATAAACGTAGAAACTGAATTTGGTATTAGTTTTACCTTGAGAAGTTTATCTTCAAGATGAATTTCTTCTTTCTCTGCCCACTTTTCTCCGTCTTTACCGTTACCCGAAGTGCGTATATGTCTTGCTTTTTCGGGTAGGTTTTCAAAATCCGAAAGGTCAAATACGACTTCTTTTTCCGCTTTTTTGGGATTGACGGCAACGATAACGATTCTGCCTGTTTTTTCGTCGTAAGCGGCAAGAGAGGCTTTATCCGTGCGGATAACAGTCATACCCGGTCTTATGTGGCGTGAGAATTGACCGAAAGCGTAATATTTCTGCGTAAGGATATAATCTTCGCTGTCAATATCCGCAACGCTGCAGCCCCAATATCCTTTGTTCAGGTTAAACATACAGGGCATATCATGTCTGCCCATAAAGCCTTCTTTTGAAATATAACCTGCAACAATCTGCCATATTACCCAGGCACGAGGGGAAAGAGTGTATATATCTTCAATTATCTTTTCCGAAAGCCATAATGCCGCACCCATTTCTCCTGCATTTTCGCCTGAAATACTGCTCCAGTCGGTTTCCGTCATCCACAGGTCAATACCGCTTTTGCGGCAAAGATTGCCGATTTTAGCAGTCGCCTTGGCGTAGGTGTGGGTGCTTATTCTGCCCACTGAAGAAAGTGCCTCGGGGGAAAGTTTTTTAAAAGAGATAAGCGCCGATTGCGTGCAGGTTTCGTCACTTGCCGTAAGCACTGTATCATTAAGAGAATATTTCTTCATAGCCTTTGCAGTTTCAACAAGAAGGGCGCTCTGCCTTTTGCCCGGAGAAACGTGACAGCCTTCCTGCTTAGGACTGTTCGCATACCAATAGGGTGTAAAGGGCTCGTTCATAGGAGCAAGGGAGCCGATTTTCACGCCGTATCTTTTCTGTAAGTGGTCACAGACGTGGGCGAGATATTCGGCAAAAGAAGTTGTGCAGTCTTCTCTGAGATTATTGCAAGATGCTCTTTTGTGTCCCGATGAGCAACCGCTGACCGTCATAAAATAGGGCGGTGAATTTGAAAAGGCTTCAATAAAAGCATCTTTTCCTGCCGCCTTGTAACAGGCGTTAAGGATAGAAAGTTGCCGTTTGTCCGCTTCGTAATTCCATTTCAGTTCGCCTGTTTCTCTGTCTTTTTCAAGAAAGCCGGGCATCATAGAGTCGGTACGGGTTATGTGAGAATGAGTCGGGTCGTCACCTCCGCCGATGTTGTAGCGCATAATATTAAGGTGCAGACCGTCTTCGGAAAAGAAAAGTCGGGCGGCTTTTTCCGTCATTTTTTCACTGTAGCCCACACGGTTTGCCCACCAGCAAAGACTCGTACCCCAACCTGCCCACTTGCCGTTGCCGGTGAGAGAGCGGTTTTTGAGCGAAACGGTTATTTTCTGCATATCCGATACCTCTTTTCAAAAAAATACAAGGCTTCTGAATTAACTTCAGTTACCTTGTATTATAAACTTATTCCCTCGTTTAAAATTCCGCAAAAGAATAAAAATGAAATACAGATGTAGAAAAGAAGGGGGCACCTTTGTGCATTTTTACCTATTCAACAACGGTATTGAGCCACAGACCCTTTTTCATATAGAAGTAACCGAGAAGTCCTTTGATGATTTCTGTTGAGTTGACGATAATATAAAGAGGGATAATCGGAAGACTCGTGAAACGGCTCAGGAAAAATGCCACAGGCACACTCAGAACCCAGACAGAACCGCTGTCAAAAAGGAAGGTGAGAAGTGTTTTACCGCCTGAACGTATGGTGAAATAGCAGGCGTTGTTGCAGGATTGAACAGGCATAAATGCGGCGGCAACAATGATAAGAGTTGATGCAAGAGAACGTATCTCGTCGGTGGTATTGTAAATTTTCGGGAAAAGAGAAGAAAGACACATCATTGCAATTCCTATGAAAACAACCAGACTGACGGCAAAGAAAAGCAGTCTTGTTGAGGCGAAATAAGCCTTTTCTTTTTCTCCTGCACCGAGCATCTGACTGAGAATGATACCTATTGCACTGCCGAAAGCGATGAAAGCAACATTGAAAACATTGTTAATTGTGGAGAGTATGTTTACCGCCGCCACAACGTCAAGACCTCTTACGGAATAGCACTGATTGAGGAAAGCAATACCAAGTGCCCAGAGAGTTTCGTTGAGGATGAGAGGAAAAGCAACAAGAGTCATTTTCTTTACGAGTTCTTTTGTCAGAAGTTTTGCTCGGTAAACTTTTTTCATAAAGGGGTACTTCTTTTTATTTGCATGAGTGCATATAAAAAGAAGGGCAAACTCGGCGTACCGAGCCATAACTGTTGCAATTGCGGCACCGTTAACGCCGAGAGCGGGAGCACCGAAGTGACCGAAAATCAGAACGTAGTTAAAAATCAGGTTGATGAAAACAGCCGCTATGGTTGAAATCATGGGAAGAACTCTGTCGCAGGTTTCACGCAGGGAACTTGCGTACACTTGTGACAAAGCAAAGGGGAGAAGACCGCAAAGCATAATTTTAAGGTAACTTTTGCTGTATGAGGCAACGAGGGCAATTTCTTCTGCCGTGCCTTCACCTTTAAGATAAAGAGAAACAAGACTGTCCCCGGCAAAAATAAAAATTCCGATACCTGCCGCCGTCAGAATAAGGGCGGAACAGAGTTTATACTGTATTGAACTTTTGATGCCCTCATCATCTTTTTTGCCGTAAAACTGTGCGGTGAAAATACCTGCCCCTGACATTGAGCCGAAAATGCAGAGATTAAAGACAAAGAGCAGTTGATTGACAATGGAAACGCCCGTCATCTGCAAAGTGCCCACTTGACCTATCATAATATTGTCAAGCATACTTACAAAGTTTGTAACGCCCGACTGAATCATAATGGGTATTGCAACAATGAGCATTTTTTTCAAAAAAGGTAAACCTGATTTAATATAGTTTTTCATTTTTTTAGCCTTTCTCAAGGAAGAGAAAATCGGCAATACAAAACTGTATCACCGACCTTGGATTATTAAGGGACAAACTGACTCAGTCAACGAAAACCAAGAAGATTTCCAAAAACTTGACGATTAACTGCTGGATTCTCTCCATAAAGGAAATAAACGAATTAGCAAAGTTATGGCCTGTTTCGATAACTTTATTTGCCTCGTCCTGCTTATCCATAAGATCGTCACCGACTATGCCGCCGATGAAATCGGAAATGTCACTGTCAGTTGAAGCGGCTACGGAAACGGTTGCTGTTTCTTCTGCGGCAAAAACTGCGGGCGCACAGAAAAGTGAGAACATCATAACAGTTGCAAGAAATAAAGCAAGAATTTTATTTTTCATAAGATTAATCCTCCGTTAATGTTTTACTTTTTCATTATAGCAAGAATAAGCACAATATGCAATAGATACCTTGAAAATTATTCCGCAAAAAGTAAAATGAGGACTGCAGTGAACACAGCCCTCTATTTAAAGCGGTCAGGGCATAAAGCAATATCGGCTTTTTTAAAGGTCATGCCACCGATAACCTGCACCGCAAAAGCGAGAAAGAACTCACTCATTTCAGTTTATGCAGATTTTCTTCATTTGACATAGACCGCTTTGGCAGTTATAATGGTAACGGACATTTAAATCGAAAGGAATGTAATAATTTATGGTTAAAAATATCGGTCTTGTTTTTGCGGATACTATGGAGTACGGTCCCTTTCTCGAATGGGCAAAGTCAAAGAACTGCAAAGAGTTTGATTTAAGAGGTAACGATGCACTTTCTCTTGATTTTGAAAATAACGGCAGAACGCTTTCTCTTACGGCGGTAAAGTGCGGCATCGGAAAAGTTAATGCAGCCTCGGCAACATCGGTTCTCATAAGTGAAAAGGCGGCAGAGTATATTCTTAATGCAGGTCTTTCGGGTGCAGTGCACGGCTTAAAAAGAGAAGATATGGTAGCAGGCGAAAGTTATATTGAGTGTGACTTTGATTTGACGTCAATCGGCTACGGTCTTGGCGTAAAACCCGACGGACAGAACTATCTTTACAAGGCGGACGAAAAACTTCTTTCCTATGCCGTAAAGAGCAAAGGCATCAAAAAAGCAAAACTCGGTACGGGTGACGTCTTTCTGACTGACAGCGGGAAGAAAAAACTTTTCTATGATACTTTCGGCATAGAATCCTTTGATATGGAAACGGCGGCTATTGCTTCGGTTTGCGATAAATGTAAGATTCCTATGCTTTCTCTGAGAAAGATAAGCGATGATGCCGACGGCAGTGCCGTTGAAGATTACAGAGAGATGAATGACAGGCAGGAAAGTTGCCTCACAGAACTTCTTGTTAACGTTATGATAAGGCTTACGGAAGATGAAAGCGTCTGGTAATAAAAGAATTTTTATAAAAAATCCACCTTTTTTTCTTTATAAAACTTGCAAAATCCTTGTAGCTATAGTATAATTATACTTAACTATTAACATAGCACAATTATGACCTTTTTTGCGTATGTTATCAAACAAATGAGAGAGGACAGGTCATTTTAAAGAAACGGGGAGTTAAAAATGAAAGCAGATTTACATTGTCACACAAAACTTTCAGACGGCACAATGGGCATTGACGACATCATCATTCTTGCAAAAAACAGCGGAGTGACCACTATCGCCATAACGGACCATGACTGCCTTGCAGGTACCGTAAGAGCAGAACTTATCGGCAAAAGACACGGCATAAACGTTATTCCTGCCGTTGAGTTTTCTGCAACGGACTCAAAGAGAAATGCCAAGGCACACATTCTTTGTTATCTGCCCGATACTCCCGAAAGACTTGAAGGACTTTGTAAAAGCAACTCTCTCAAAAGAAAAAGAGCCGCACAACTTATGGTGCTCAAAGTGTCAAAGAAGTTTCCCGTCAGCCCCGAATTTATTGTAAAGTGCTGTCAGGGTTCAACGAATATTTATAAACAGCACATAATGCAGGCACTTATGGAATGCGGTTATACCACAACGATTTTCGGTGAACTTTTCACAAAACTTTTCACAAAAAGTTCTCCCATGAATGTTCTTATGGAAGCAGTCTACCCCGAGCCTGCCGAAATAATTGAAGCCATTCACGAAGCGGGAGGCATTGCGGTTCTCGCTCACCCCGGTTTTTATGATAACTTTGAACTTCTTGATGAACTTATTCCTCTCGGTCTTGACGGTGTTGAAGTGTGGCACCCGGAAAACAACCCCGAACAGCAGGAATATCTGAAAGAGGTCGCCAAGAAAAACGGTCTTGTTATGACGGGCGGCAGTGATTTTCACGGTGCATACAATGCATACCCCGTTAAAATCGGTGACTACGGTCCCGATGAAGATGCCCTTGCGCAACTTCTTTCCTATAAAGCAAAAAAACGCAGAAAGCAGAAGAAGGTTCTGACCGCTGCTGAGGCAGAATAACAATCTTCTGCTTATTAAGGAGAATAATATATGAGTGAAGATGTAAAGATTTATGTCAGCAAAAATGAGATAAACAAATCTTGTTCCGAAATATCAAACGCCCTTGATGCTCTTGTTATCCACCGTGCAAACGGAAATATCGACAAAGCAAAAAAACTCGGTGAATTTCTCAGCACAATTACCCCCACAGGTCAGGACGGACTCGTGGTTGAACTTAAAAATCATCTTGCCGCAAAATATTTCACCGCCGATATTCTTTATCAGATCAAGGTGCTTCTTGTTTTTGCCTGCGAAACGATTCTGCAGATTGAAATTCCCGTTTCAACTATTACTGCAACGGCAATCACTTCAATGTACAGCGAAATTGAAAAGAATTCCCCGGGCTTTTACAAAAATATTTCAAGCGGTGCGGCGTTCACTTTCTATTATCTTGCCGTACAAAAAGGCGGAAATTTAAGTGAAAACATCGGTGAGGCTTTTGCGATGCTTTGTTCCGTGAAAAACAAAGATGGCTTTGTAAAGGCAGGTGAAACGGTGTGGAATATCGCCGTTGACGTCATCGAAAAAGAAATCGAAAAAGCCGATTTCAAATACATCTGAAAATAAAGGGTGTAGGACTTCCTATGCCCTTTTTTAATAAGGCGGTTCCCGTCACCTTAATAAAAATATTCGGAGGAAATAAAATGAAAGTTAAAGAAATTGCAGAAATTCTTGAGGGTGAAGTGCTTTGTTGTGAGCATCTGGCAGAAACACAGGTTAAAACCGCTTGCGGCAGTGATATGATGAGTGATGTGCTTGCTTTTGTGAAAGAGCAGGCAGTTCTTGTAACGGGTCTTGTTAACCCTCAGGTTGTCCGCACGGCAGAAATGATGGATATGCATTGCATTGTTTTTGTTAGAGGTAAGCGTCCCAGCGAAGAAATGATTGAAATGGCTGAGGAAAGAGATATGGTCATCATCTGTTCCAAATATGAAATGTTCACTGCCTGCGGTAAACTTTATCAGGGCGGTCTGAGAGGAGGAAGCGGAAAATAATGAGTGACAGCATAAAACTTCATTATGATGTTCCGGGTGACGACTTCACAAGAGCAGGCGCCGCTTCGGGCGCTGTTAAGCGTACCCTCAAGGAGTTGGGTATTTCTCCCGGAATTATCCGCAACGTTTCAATTGCCATGTATGAAGGTGAAATAAATATGGTAATTCACGCAGGCGGCGGCGAAATTGACGTGGAAATCACAGAAAAAGAAATAATCATAACTTTAAGCGACAAGGGCCCCGGTATTGAAAACGTGGAACTTGCCATGAAAGAGGGATATTCAACGGCTCCCGACAAAATCCGCAACTTAGGTTTCGGTGCAGGTATGGGTCTTCCCAACATTAAGAAGTATACCGACGAATTTTCTATTGACACGGTTATCGGTGAGGGTACGACCCTCAATATGAAGGTATACATACAGTAAAAATATCCTTTAAGAAAGGAGAAAAAATATGCCTACAACAACTATATTTCACTCGGTACGCCTGGATGCAGACAAATGTCAGGGCTGCACCAACTGCGTAAAACGCTGCCCCACGGAAGCCATAAGAATAAGGGGCAAAAAGGCATATATTATTTCTGACAGATGTATAGACTGCGGTGAATGTATCAGACTTTGTCCTCATCACGCAAAGTATGCTGTCAGTGAGCATTTCAACGAAATCGTTAAATATAAATACAGAATTGCCCTGCCTGCACCTGCACTTTACGGTCAGTTCAACAATCTTGACAATGTGGACTATATTCTCACGGGTCTTAAAAAAATGGGTTTCGACAAGGTTGTTGAGGTGAGTAAGGGCGCAGAACTAATAAGTTCTGCAACAAGGGTACTGCTTGAAACGGGACAACTTAAAAAGCCTGTTATTTCTTCGGCTTGTCCTGCCGTTGTAAGACTCATAAGAACAAGATTTACAAACCTTATTCCTAATGTTATGCCTTTTTATGCTCCCGTTAACTGTGCGGCGGCAATTGCAAGAAGGCAGGCAAAAGAGGAAACGGGTCTTCCCGATGAAGATATCGGTGTATTTTTTATTTCACCCTGTCCTGCAAAGAGAACGGCAATCAAGTCGCCTCTTTGCCACGACGATTCGGGTATTAACGGCGCAATTGCCATAAAAGATGTTTACCCCGTTCTTGTGCATACTATGGATAAACTTCAGGAAAACGAAATTGAAAATATTAACGATTCAGGCATTATCGGTATCGGTTGGGCAAGAAGCGGCGGCGAGGCGGCAGGTCTTCTGAAAGAAAGATACCTTGCGGCAGACGGTATTGAAAATGTTATAAAAGTATTGGAAGAAGTTGAAGACGAAAAACTTTCCGACCTTGATTTTATCGAACTTAACTGTTGTACGGGCGGTTGCGTGGGCGGAGTGCTCACCGTTGAAAACCCCTATGTTGCAAAGGCAAGACTGCAAAGATTGCGCAAGTTTATGCCCGTTTCCTGCAATACTCTTGAGGAAAGCGGCTTGGATATCGACTCGATGAGCTGGACAAGGGAACTTACTCCTTCACCTGCCATGAAACTTGCCGATAATGTGGTAAAGGCAATGCGTATGATGTCGAAACTTCGGGATATTGAAACTTCTCTGCCCGGTCTTGACTGCGGTATATGCGGTGCGCCAACCTGCCACGCTCTTGCCGACGATATCGTAAGGGGCTACGCAAAAGAAACAGACTGCATTTTCAAGAGCATCAAGATAATTTCCGAGAAGATTACTCCCGAAGATGACAGTGAAGATTGGCTTCCTGCGGCATTCAGAAGTAAAATCATCAGTGAAGAAACGAGCGAGGAATAAAAATGAAACTTAAAGATTTTGCGGAAAAACTGAATTTGAAAATTCTCACCGAAGGCGATGAGTCGAAAGAGATCACAGGTTGCTATTGCGGAGATCTGCTTTCCTGGGTAATGTCAAGAGCCAAAGAGGGTGACGCCTGGCTTACGGTTATGGGTAATGTCAATGCCGTTGCCGTTGCCGTGCTTTCCGACTGTGCCTGCATAGTGCTTACGGAAAACGCTTCTCTTGACGATGCGGCAAAGGAAAAGGCTCTGGAGCAAGGCGTTGCTTTCCTTCAGAGTGATAAGGATGCCTACACTTTAGCGGTGGAAATTTCAAAACTGATATGAAGCTTTATTACGATTTACATCTTCACTCTTGTCTTTCTCCTTGCGGTGACGATGATATGACGCCTTATAATCTTGTGAATATGGCGAAAATCTTCGGTTATGACATTATTGCTCTGACAGACCATAACAGCACCAAAAACTGCGAAAGTGCCGTGAAAATCGGCAAGGAAATCGGTATCACCGTGGTGCCGGGTATGGAACTTTGCACCGCAGAAGAAATTCACAACGTCTGTCTTTTTCCTGACACGGAAAAGGCGAAAAAATTCGGTGATTACATACACACCACGATGCCTCACGTTAAAAATAAGGAAGAAATTTTCGGCAATCAGTTTGTTATGGATACGCAAGACGGTATTATAGAAAAGGAAGAAATACTCCTCACCGTTGCATCTTCTGTCAGTATCGACGAACTGCCTTCTCTTGTGGCAAAATACGGGGGAGTGTGTTACCCCGCCCACATTGACAGAAGTTCTTACAGTATAATTTCATCTCTCGGCGCTTTTCCCGAAGACCTTGATGTTAAAGCCTTTGAACTGACTCCCGATGCAGACGAAAACTTATACCTTGAAAAATATCCTGCCGCAAAGGGCAAAATAATAATCCGTTCTTCCGACGCTCATTATCTTCAGAATATGCGTGAGCCGAAGTTCTCGGTGGAACTTAAAGAAAATACCCCACAGGCACTTATCTCGTTTTTGAAAGGAGAAGACCAATGACAGAAAAAGAAAGAGCAGTTGAGTTGTTCCTTGAAGGCTTTAACTGTTCGCAGTCGGTGTTCTGCACTTTTTGTCACCGCTTTGATATAGATGAAGATACTGCAAAAAGAATTTCCGCAGGTCTTGGCGGCGGTGTCGGCAGAATGAGAGATGTCTGCGGTGCCGTTTCCGCTTCGGCTATGGTGCTCGGCTCTGTGTGTTCGGCAACAGAAGGCGACGATGCCGAAAGCAAAAAGAAAAACTACGGACTTGTCGGAGAATTTGCCGAAAGGTTCAAAAAGATACACGGCTCCGTCATTTGCAGAGAGATACTTGAAAATAACGCCGTAAAAACAGACAACACCGCAACGCCTGAGGGCAGAACGGCTGATTATTACAAAAACCGCCCCTGTCTTAAAGTGGTTGAGGATGCGGCGGAAATACTTATGCAGATGATTGGAGAAAGGGAATAATACACCAACACAGAGGAACATCCCTTGTGTAAAAAACAATGAGAAAATATAGGAGATTATTATGAAGAAAAGAGAAAAACTTATTTGTTTAATAGTTATAATCCTTTTAATTTTTAATCCTATTGGTTCTCTTTCATATTTGAATGATTCTTTAGATGAACGAATTAGCAAAACTTTTGGTAAAGAACGTTCTTATGCAACAGTTGAATTTGAAGATGGATATATTTGTATTTTTTCAAAAGAGGTTGGAAATGAAGAATGTCTTACTTTTGCATATTTAAAGAAAGAATTATTTGGTGAAACCGGATTTAATATCAGAGCATCTATGTCTGATAGCTATGATTACTTTTTAAATAATAAAAGTTTGAAAAGATGCTACAAATTACCAATGAATAATTTCAGTAATAAGACTATATATTTTTCTTGCTGTGAAGAAGAATACATAGAATCAGTTGAAGTGAATGGGGAAAAAGTAGAATTAAGTAAGGTAGAGATTCCTAAAGAAGAAAAGATTTATACAAGGTATTTTTGGTTTTATTTAGGCGAAGATGATGTTTATCCTATCATTAAAACTGAAAAGGAATAACACAAAGGGACGGCTCTCTGCGTTACTTATGCAGATGATTGAGGAGCACGAATAAATGTTTCTTCGAGAACAGTCTTCTTTGTTGCTTATTGAACAGCAAAGATAATAAGTTGCACAATTTAAAGGAGCAGAACTATGTTAGATAATGAAAGAAAAAGGCAGGTTCAGAGTTTAAAAAATAAAAATATCATTATCAGAATCTTGGCTTGCTTTTTTGTAGTATTTTCTGCTTTTTTCATCATTCTTATTGTGAATACTGCTTCGTGGAAAGACGGGAAAACGGATAATATGTATGTGTATTACAACAATTTTTCAAGAATATGTGTTGCCGGCACGTATTCTTGGGATGGAAATACGGACGATATGACGGTTATTATTCCCGATAAGTATGAGAATATGAAAATTAACAGTTTGGGTGGCTATTACGGAACAGGCGTACCGGTGCTATTTTTTGTGGAAATTCCGAAAAAACTTCATCCTACTGTTACAAGTGTTACTGAATCAGAAGAATGTATAGGCGGTACAGAGAAAGCTGTTACATATAACTTCACTGTGAAACTCGGCAAAAATATTAAATATCTCGAAAATTTTTGCTATAAGGAATACTACGAAGATGGTAATAACGATGTTGTTTATATAATTGAATATAATTACGAGTGCTCTGAGGATAACAAATGGTATTATTCAAAAGATGGAAAACTATACAATAAAAGTACAGATGAGTTGATGTTTTGAAACCTCGGCAGTGCTGAAAGATGATGGAAGACGGAAGATGGTTCTCTGCCTTTGCTTTTCAGCAGATAATCACATAACATAAAAACACAAGCAGGTATGCCGAGCGCATACCTGCTTTAATCTTTACGAGAAAATTTCTTCCGTCAGTTTATCTGTGTATTTATTAAGAGCCTCAAAATCCATAGCGCTGATATAAATTCCCTCAAGTTTGTCGTGGACGGATTTTGCAGAAGAAAGGGATTTTATACTTTCTTCAATAAGGTGCTGTGAGATTTTTCTTGACCATCTGATTTTTTGTTTGTACTGCTTGAATTCGGGCAGAAGAAATCTTTCGCTGTGGATAAGACGGTCACATTCAAGGGCACTGTTGTGCTCACTTTTAACAGTTATAATTGCAAGGCTTATTTCAGGGATAATAATGTGCTCACAGTCACCTTTGGGATTCATGGGGCACTGACAGAAAATAACATCATAGCCGTTTCTTATCATTATATCACCGATTCTCTGACACACAAGACCCGATACGGCTCCTACACCGTCATTGATACCTATTATCCTTGCAGCAAGAGTTTTCACGGTGCCGTCGAGAAAAGTAACGCCCGTGGGAGTGATACCGCTTATAAAGCGGCGTATTCTTTTGCCCGGTGGAGAGTTCTTCTTTTTCGGTGCTTCTCTCATAGCAAAGCGCAGAGCGAAACTGTTCACTTTTTCTTCTTTGATGAAAGATGAAAGAAGCCTCATTCCCTCGTCTTTTACGGCTCCTGCCGCTGAAAGATATTTCGCACTTGTGCGGTGGCAGATGGAGTTTTCAAGGGTAAGAGTACGGATGATATCTCTTTTTTCGCTCAGCGCTCTTTTGTTCCAGAAGTCACCCGTGTTTATGATATTTTCAACGGCACCCGGAAACTTGGGCTCAAGAGTATGGGGTGAAGTGCCGTCGATAACGGAAAGCCCCAGATCTTTAACAATAACCGCATCAAGACTGCTGCGGTCTGACGAGCAGTAAATCAGTTCGGTATCGTAGTCCCTTGCCTGTGCCGTTTCTGCAATTTTTTTCATAACGGTGGATTTGCCTGTTCCCGGACCGCCCTTGATTATATAGGGGTGCACACTTTTGTAGGGGTTATAAATTTCTTCAAAGAGAGAATAAAATCCGCAGGGTGAGTTTGCTCCCATAAAATAACTTGTTGTAACTGACATAGAATATCCTCCATAAAAGAATTTCAATATCAGTTTATTCTGCCCTGAGGAAAAATGTCACAGTTTTCTTTTTATAATATTGATTTTTACTCTGTTTATGGTGTATTATAAAGAAAGAGATATTTAAAGAGGTGTTAATATGATAAACGAAAGCATTAAAAAACTTGTTTCCTACGCTCTTGACTGCGGACTTATTGAGGAGGAAGACGTTAACTTCACCGTTAACCGTATTCTTGAGGTTATGCAGATGGACGAATATACAGAGCCCGAAGGCGACTGTCAGTGGGAAAATCTTGAAGAAATTCTTGCTTCTTTCCTTGACGCTGCAATAGAAAAAGGACTTATTGAAGACGATATTACAAGCCGTGACCTTTTTGATACAAAGATTATGGCTACTCTTGTACCCCGTCCCAGCGAGGTTATCTCAAACTTCGATGCTCTTTACGAAGTTTCTCCCGAAATGGCAACGGATTACTACTATAAATTAAGTTGCGATACGGACTACATAAGACGTTACCGTGTTGTTAAGGATATGAAGTGGGTAACTTCCACAGAGTATGGCGAAATTGATATCACCGTTAACCTTTCAAAACCCGAAAAAGACCCCAAGGCAATTGCTGCCGCAAGAAATGCAAAGCAGAGTTCATATCCCAAATGTCTGCTCTGCCCTGAAAATGAGGGTTATGCAGGCAGAGTAAATCACCCTGCAAGACAGAACCACCGCATTATTCCCGTTGAAATTGACGGCGAAGGCTGGGGCTTCCAATATTCACCTTATGTTTACTACAACGAGCACTGTATTGTCTTTAACAGTAAGCATACTCCCATGAAGATTGACGAAAAGGCTTTCAAAAAACTTTTTGACTTCGTTAAACTCTTCCCTCACTATTTCGTCGGTTCCAACGCAGACCTTCCTATCGTCGGCGGCTCAATTCTTGCTCACGAGCATTTCCAGGGCGGTAACTATGAGTTCGCAATGGCAAAGGCTCCCATGGAAAAGACTTTTGCTTTTGACGGATACGAAGATATTCAGGCAGGTATCGTAAAATGGCCTATGTCCGTAATCAGACTCAGAGGTGAGGACACAGAAAAAATAGTTTCTCTTGCAGGTAAAATTCTTGAAAAATGGAGAGGTTACACCGACGAAGAAGCCTTCATCTTTGCCGAAACCGAGGGCACTCCCCACAACACCATTACTCCCATTGCAAGAAAGAAAGAGGGCAAGTTTGAACTTGACCTTGTGTTGAGAAACAACATTATGACCGATGAGCACCCCGACGGTGTATATCATCCCCATAAGGAACTTCACAACATCAAGAAAGAAAATATCGGTCTTATCGAAGTTATGGGTCTTGCCGTTCTTCCCTCAAGACTTAAAAATGAACTTGCCAAAGTTGAGAAATTCCTTGCGGAAGGCAAGGATATTTCCGCTGATGCGGAAATTGCAAAACATGCCGAATGGGCAGAGTCCTTTAAAAACAACTACACCTTTACAGAAGAAAATGTCCAAGACATAGTAAAGGCAGAAGTAGGTAAGGTTTTCACAAAGTGTCTTGAACACGCAGGTGTATATAAGAGAGATGAAAAGGGTATGGAAGCCTTTGAAAGATTTATAGATTATTGCCGTAAATAATTTTGTGTATACAGAATAAAAAAGCAGGTATCGGGAGGTTGACTCCTCAGTACCTGCTTTCTGTTTTTATTTCACGTTCATTGGCTGCGCCGCTTCACTCGGAAGCATATTATATGCCGTGCCCTTTTTATCAATCATACTTATGGGGATATCGGGTAAAAGCATACGGATAAGAGCAACGAAGTTGTTACTGTTTTCTCCCGGTAAACCTACGACCAGAGAAATAGGCTTCTTTTTTGTGATGTGTGCGCAAAGGGTGATAATGGGATTTTCGCTGAAGTAAAGAGCCATATCACCGCCTGAATTTTTTGCCGTCTGGTATAAATTTTCGATAACTTCAGGGTCAATGGGTTTTTCATCTTTTCCTATGGGAAGTACCGATACGACCTCAAGTTTTGCACCGCTTTTTTCAGATATAATTTCCCCTGCCCTGACAAGTGTTCCCGAAGACGGTTGTGCCGTTACGCATACGAGAACCGTTCTGTTGTCGTTCATGAAAAATTACCTCCTTTTCACAATTTAAGTATACTCGGTAAAGTTTAAGATTAACTAAAAATTAAGTTAAGGATTAACTAAAATCAAGCAGGACACCAACGGAATGATTACTCGTTGAGTTGTCATTTTCTCCACCTTTAGAGTATACTGAAAAGTTATAATTTTTATGACAAATATGTAACGGGAAAATTCAGTTTTATTTCTTTTAATGTAAACTTTAAATGAAAAAGGACTGCTCCAACCGTGCAGTCCTTTTGAAATTATACTCTTGCAACCATTTCGCCGTAAAGTTCTTTCTCTTCTTTGATGAAAGCCTCAACTGCTTCAACTGAGGGCATCGCCGCCGAACAACTGTGAGCAGAAATAAGCATTGAAGCCGAAGCAGTACCGAATTCAAGAGCGTCGATGATTTCATAACCGTCAAGAAGGCAACGGATAAATGCACTTGCATAGCCGTCACCGCCGCCGAAGCCTTTCATTGCTTTAACGGGGAAGGGTTTGATTGAATAACTCTTGCCGTCGTTGGTGTAAGCCGTTGAGCCGTCTTTACCGTGCTTGATAATAACGATTTTTGCACCGTAGGAGTGCCAGAGCTTTGCGCTTTCCTCGTCGTTTTCACAAACTCCCGTAATGGCTTCTGTCAGGTCATATTCTTCTCTTGAGCCCAGAATGATGTCTGAATTGCGGGCAACCATCTGATAGTAAACGGAGATTTCGTCTTTGTTCTGCCAGGTATATGCACGGTAGTCAATATCAAAGATAACAACAACACCGTTTTTCTTTGCAAGCATCATAGCCTTGAGAGCCGCATCTCTTGAGGGACTCTTTGCAAGAGCCGTGCCTGAAATAACGATTGCCTTTGCCGAAGCAATATATTCTTCCTTAACCTCTTCGGGTTTGAGCATAAGGTCGGCAATAGCATCTCTGTACATAAGAATTGAGGATTCGGTGGGACTTTTGATTTCGGTGAAGGTAAGACCTAATTTTTCACCGTTCTCTGCCTTATAGATGTTTGAAGTGTCGATACCTTCTTTGTTGAAGTAATCAACAACAAATTCACCGTGCTGATCATCGGAAACTTTGCCGATAAAACCGACTTTTTTGCCGAGTCTTGCAAGACCTACTGCAATATTTGCAGGTGAACCGCCGACATACTTATTGAAGTTGCAACTTTCTGCAAGAGGCTTGTTCATATCGGTGGGGTTAAAGTCGATGGCAACTCTGCCGAGAGGAATTACATCAAGGGGTTTGCTCCGGTCAAATTCAACGTATTTCATAAAAGATACTTCCTTTCAATATATATAAGTTTAATTCAAGCCTTGTTTTGTGAGTGGAAAATTTCAATGTGCTTCTTCGCATTTTCGTAAGCACCCTGAATTTCTCTTACGTGGAGGTCGTAATAGCCTTTTATTTCGCCTTGCTCATAACCTTCACGAACTTTTCTTTCGCTTGCGGCAAAGGTTGCCGTTGCAATGTTGATTTTCTTGATGCCTTTTTGATGGCATTTCACAAAATCGTCAGGTTCAATACCTGTTCCGCCGTGAAGCACGAGGGGAACGGAAACGGCATCGGCAACGTTTTCGAGAATGTCGAAACGAAGTTCGGGAGCCTCTTTGTAAAAGCCGTGAGCATTACCGATGGCAATTGCGAGAGCATCAACTTTTGTTTTTTCATAAAACTCTTTTGCCTGCTCGGGAGAAGTGCAACGCATTGCAATATCCACGCTGCCGTCTTCACTTCCGCCGACACAGCCTATTTCTGCTTCAACTGCCGCACCGAAAGGAGAAGCGGCAGAAATAACTTCTTTCGTCATTCTGATGTTTTCCTCAAAGGGAAGGTGAGAGCCGTCAAACATTACCGAGGTAAAGCCAAGGTCGAGAGCCTTTCTGATACATTCAAGGCTCGTGCCGTGATCGAGGTGAACGGCAACGGGTACCTTTGCATTTTCAGCGGCGGCAAGCATGGCGGGGCCGATAATTTCAAGAGGCGAATGATTGAGTCGCACTTCTGCAATCTGCAGAATAATCGGTGAGTTCATTTCTTCTGCTGCTTTGACGATGCCTAAAATCATTTCCATATTTGCAACGGAAAACGAGCCGACGGCGTAACCACCCTTCTGTGCGTCAAGAAGAAGTTTTTTCATATTAACTAAAGGCATATTACATTTCTCCTCTTTTTATTATTCTATTGATTTAAGGGACTCAACCATATCAACGGATTTGAGTTTTTTGTGAAGCACCACATTAACAAACATAGAGAACGCAAAGGAAAGCACCGCCGAGATGATGAAACTGAAAGCCGATATATCTCTGCTGAAGGTGATGATATCAACTTCGGCAAGATAAAGAACAACTGCGTGAAGAAGTTTTCCCCACAGTAGTCCTTCCGCAACACCGATAATTGTCAGCACGATGTTTTCTCTGAAGATATATGCGGAAACTTCACCGTCGTCAAAGCCCAGAACTTTTATGGTGGCAATTTCTTTGAGTCTTTCCGTAATGTTGATAACAGAAAGGTTGTAAAGAACAATAAAGCACAGAAGTCCTGCACAGACAATCAGTATAACGACGATATAACTGATCGTATCCATAATATTCTGGAAAGAGTCAAGAATTTCATCAATATATGCAACGGCGCTTATGCCGTATTCATCAACAAGACTTTCTGCAAGACTCGCCTTCTGTTCAAGGGTTAAATCTTTGACGGCAAGGTTTGCCGTAATGTAGTTATAAAGGGGATTGGTACCGAAAACTGCCTTGTACAAATCCTTTGTCATATATACATAATGGAAAGCGTAGTTTTCGGCAATGGCAGTGACGGGCACCGAAACTTCGTGTCCCTCGTCGGTGATAACGGTTATGTTTTCGCCGGGGGAGATATTGAGATTATCTGCAAGTTTCTTTGTGATAATTGCACCTGATGAGTCGGGGGTCAGAGGAGTTCCTTTTTTCGCATCAACAAGAGAGATGTAGTTGTTGATGACGGTTTCGTTTTCAGGAACAAGGAGATAAATTTCCATTGACTTGTCGGAGTCATCGCTTGTTGCATCGAAAACTTTCATATATTCGAGCATGGCTGTGGAAATATAGGGGTTGTTCTGCACGGTTTCATAAGCATCGCAGGAGTCAATTGTCGTGTCGTAAGAGCCGCCAAGAACAATCTGCATATCGTAGGACCAGATTCGGTCTTCACCTTTGAATTGCCTGTCAATGATGTTGTTGATTGAGTCGTTAAGACCGAAAGCGGCAACAAGAAGCGCCGTACAACCCAAAACACCGAAAGTCGCCATAATGAAACGGCGGAAGTTTCTGAAAACGTTACGGAAAGTAACTTTCCAAACAAAGTTGAGTTTTGTCCAGATGAAAGGTATCTTTTCAAGGAAGATATGCTTACCGCTCTTTGGTGCCTTTGAGCGCATAAGAGTTGCCGGCACAACGGTAAGACTTGCAAAGCAGGAATAATAGGTGGCACCAACCGTTGTAAGAATTGAAATAAGAATTGCAGGAATTGCGTAACTGAACCTGTATCTGATAATCATTGTCGGCGTGTCAAACAAAATCGAATAGGCACTGTCAACGAGGGACGGGAACAGTGCAAAGCCCAGGAACGAGCCTGCGATACTGCCGATTGCGGAAGCCGCCAGTGAGAAGATAAGATACTTTGCCATTATCTCGTAATCCGTAAGGCCGAGGGCTTTGAATGTACCGATTCTCGTTCTGTCTTCTTCAATCATTCTCGTCATTGTGTTAAGGCACACAAGGGCGGCAACAAAGAAGAAAAACCAGGGGAAGACAAGGGAAATTGCCCTTGTTCTTGCGGCGGACTGACCGTATTCTTCAAAACCTAAAAGTCCGTCGTTTCTGTTATTTACATACCATTTCGCATTGTCAAGATCCAGAAGAAAATCTTTGGCGGCATCAAGTTGCTTTCTTGCCTGTTCGAGTTTTTCGTTAGCCTGCACCTTTGCCGCTTCATACTCTGCTTCAATGGTGGGAGCCTTCGTTTTGGCAATAGTCAGATTTGTTTCATAAGCCGTTATCTGATTTTTCAGGTCACTGAGTTCTGTCAGGGCTTCAAGTTCGCCAAGTTGAATGTCATAACCTGCGGCGGTGAGAGCAGCCTCTGCTTCTTCAAGTTCAACGGCGGCAACCGCAAGTTGAGCCTCAATCTGATTGAGGGTTTCAACAAGTTCTTCGGCTTTGTCAAGTTGAGCCTTTTTTTCTGCAAGCGTTGTCTGCGCAGCACTTAATTCTGCTTTTGAAGAGGCAAGACGCGCTTCAAAAGTCTGAAGTTGAGGTTCAAGATAGGCGACCATTTCTTCTGCCGTACCCGTTGCCGTAAGAGCGTTGATGGAACTCATAATCTGGTTAACTTCTTCGCCCACAAGACCCGAAGTTTCAAATCTGTTGATTATGTCGCCCACCGTTGCGTCCTGAGTAGTATTGAACTGGTCAAGAGCGGAGCGTGTCGTTGCAATAAGGTCTTCAAGGTAACTGACTGTTGTGAGCATAGTGTTAACCTGGAGATTTGCAACGTTATATTCCGTCTTTGCATTGGCAAGGGTAGTTTCAACATCGGAATATTGAGCGATCTTATCTTTTGTTTCGTTATACTTTTCGAGTTTTTCTTCCCAAAGAGCATACTGCGTGGAGTGTTCAAGTTTACTTGCATCAAGAGTTGCGTTGATTTCCTGAGCGGCGTTGTTATACTGAATCTTGTAATCTTCAAGAATTTTGTCACCGTTTTCCGCCATATAGAGAACATCTTCAACCTGCTTCTGAGCGTTGGCAAGGGAAGTTTCTATTTCGATTTTTGTCTGTGCGTATTCTGCCTCGCCTTCTGCAACAAGGGAAGCATATTCGCTTTTAAGAGAAGTGACTCTCGGCGAAAGCATCTCATTGGAAATACTGTTAAGATAACTGATGTAGGGGGCAACAAAAGCCTCATATTTTTCTGAATAGGGGTCATAGTTTTCCGAACCCAGAAGTTTTATGCTTACGGATGAATAATAGTCAGCAAGGAAATTTTCTGAGGGCAGATAGACAAAAGTACCGAGTTTGCCCGTGCCTACCGTGGTGTTGCCTCTTTCATAGGAAATGTAAAGAGGGGTACGGATAATGCCGACAATGGTGTACTCCGTATTTGAAAGTGATGAAGAAATGTCTGTGCCGTCACCTGTAACTGTTATTACGGAGCCGATTTTGAACTGTTCGGGAGTAGAAAGTGTACTTTGGTCAACAAGACACTGATTTGACGAAGTGGGCCAGGTACCTTCAACAAGTTCGGGTCGGTTCATATATGTGCTGTCCTGTGTACCGCCGGAATGAGCATAAACCTTGTTCATATCAAGGGAAATTGCTCTGACGGTCATCTCCGAGCCGTCAATATCGGAAACCGTTTCACCGTTTACTTTTACGATACCGTCAACGAATTTTTCACCGACGGCACTTTCTATGCCGTTTATCGAGGCGATAACGGAAAGGTCCGTTTCCGTAAAGCCGACGGTAGAAATTATCTGTATGTCCATTGCGTTGCTGCTCTTTATGTATGAGTCCATTGTGTCATACATATTGGGCGCAATTGCATTCATGCCGGCAAAGAAACTGACACCTAAAGCAACAATCAGAATAATGGAAAGAAATCTTGATTGGGATTTTTCAATGGTACGGAAAGCATCGGTGACGAGGACTTTGTTAAGTTTAAAATCCTTCAGTTTCATTTTTTTGCGTTTTCTTTTCAGGGTGGGCATACTCACCCTTTTCTGCGTCTGCTGTTCTTTCATTTTACCACTCCAGTCTTTCAACGGGTACCGGGTGGTCGTTTACGGCAATCTGAACGATTCTGCCCGAGCGCATTGTGATAATACGGTCTGCCATAGCCGCAAGAGCCTGGTTGTGCGTTATGACCACAACGGTTGTACCTGTCTGTCGGCACTGTCTGTGAAGCAGAGAAAGAATCTGTTTGCTTGTACGGTAGTCAAGGGCACCCGTGGGTTCGTCGCAAAGAAGAATTTTAGGATTTTTTGCAAGGGCTCTTGCAATGGAAACTCTTTGCTGTTCGCCGCCTGAAAGTTGTGAGGGGAAGTTGTCCATTCTTTCACGAAGGCCCACTCTTTGCAGAACTGTTTCGGGCTTGACGGGCTTTTTGCACATCTGGGTGGCAAGTTCAACGTTTTCAAGGGCGGTAAGGTTGGGAACAAGATTATAAAATTGGAAGATAAATCCAACATCATATCTGCGGTAATCCACAAGTTCCTCTTTTGAAAGTTTGTTGATAAGTTTACCTGCAACTCTTACCTTGCCTTCGTCACATTTATCCATGCCGCCGAGAATATTGAGCACCGTTGATTTACCTGCACCGCTGGTACCGATAATAAGGCAGAACTCGCCTTTTTCTATACCGAAACTGATGCCGTCAACGGCGGGGATTACGATTTCTCCCGTATGGTAGCGTCTGTAAACGTTTTCAAATTCAATAAAACTCATTTTATTTCACCTGTAATTTTAAATTCAGTTAAACATAATGTCCGTTGTTAATACTCTTTCTTCAAGAAGAATGTTGGAGCCTTCTTCAACAATGTAAATTTTACATTTGTTGTCACTGTTTTCGTTGTACAACTGATAAGAAAGAGCGTAAACAGCGATGCGATTGTAAAGGTCATTAAGGTTATCGGCGGCAGAATAGCCTTTTTTGTCAACACCCATTACTATGTAACTGAAATCCTCGTTGTACTCCGTAAGAGAGAGAACATAAGGGTAGTCTTCAGATTCGATGGTGTCGCAGATGCCCGAAACGGTTTTGACTCCCACGCTTGTAAGAAGCAAACCGTAGGAAAACTCTGTCATAACAATTTCAACATCGTCACCGACAACTTTTATTTTTTCATAACCTTTTGCTTTTGCATAAGCGTCAAGATCATCGTGATACTGCTGATCAATCAGCATAAGAGGGAAACGCACCGTCGTTTTTTTATCGATGGCTCTTGTGGGAGTTTCTTCTGTTTCCTGTGCTTCGGTGATTTTTATTACGATTGTACCGTCACCGTCAACGCTTGTATCGGGTTCCGTTTTCTTTTCCTGTGATGCCGAAAGGGAAAAGCCGATTATAACAGCGCAGATTACCAAAACAACTGCCGCAATCAGAACAAGTTTTTTCTTCATGGTGAAACCTCCTTTATGTGACACGCTTATATACAGTATATCATTATAACATACATGTTTTTTCTTTTCCATATATATAAGAAAAAATTTACACATTATTTATCCGAAGGGTACAATCACCGCTCTTGATTGTAACTTTTGACAAAATAAAAGTTAAAAAAAGTCAATCTATATGTAAAAAAACAGTAGACTTTTCGGGTATTATCTGTTAAAATGTTTAGGAGTGAAAATGCGGATATTGTCATATCCCTTTTTCATAAAGCAGTAAAGACCCTGTAAGGATGTTTTTACCGCTATCAATTTGTTAATAATTTATTTTTAGGAGGAGATTCCAATGTCCAAGAAATGGGTATACCTTTTCAAAGAAGGTAACGGCAGCATGAGAGAACTTCTCGGCGGTAAAGGTGCTAACCTCGCTGAAATGACAAACCTCGGCCTCCCCGTACCTCAGGGCTTCACAATCACAACGGAAGCCTGCACACAATATTATGAAGACGGTCGTAAGATCAATGACGAAATCGTTGCTGAGATTATGGAAAACATCGAAAAGATGGAAGAAATCACAGGCAAAAAGTTCGGTGACCTTGAAAGACCCCTTCTCGTTTCAGTTCGTTCAGGTGCCCGTGCATCAATGCCCGGTATGATGGATACTATCCTTAACCTCGGTCTTAACGAAGAAGTTGTTGAAGTTATGGCTAAGAAGTCAGGCAATCCCAGATGGGCTTACGACTGTTACAGAAGATTCATTCAGATGTATTCAGACGTTGTTATGGAAGTAGGTAAGAAATACTTCGAAGAACTCATCGACAAGATGAAGGAAGAAAGAGGCGTTAAGCAGGATACAGAACTTACCGCTGACGATCTTAAAGAACTTGCAGAACAGTTCAAGGCTGAATATAAATCAAAAATCGGCGAAGACTTCCCCACAGATCCCAAAGAACAGCTTATGGGTGCTGTTAAGGCTGTTTTCCGTTCATGGGACAACCCCCGTGCAAACGTTTATCGCCGTGACAACGATATTCCTTACTCATGGGGTACCGCTGTTAACGTTCAGGCTATGGCTTTCGGTAACATGGGTGAAGATTGCGGTACAGGTGTTGCTTTCACACGTGACCCCGCAACAGGCGAAAAGAAACTTATGGGTGAATTCCTCACAAATGCACAGGGTGAAGACGTTGTTGCAGGCGTAAGAACTCCCATGCCCATCGCTGAAATGGCTAACAAATTCCCCGCAGCATACAAGCAGTTCACAGAAGTATGTCAGCTTCTTGAAAATCACTATCACGATATGCAGGATATGGAGTTCACCGTTGAAAACGAAAAACTCTATATGCTTCAGACAAGAAACGGCAAGAGAACTGCACAGGCTGCTCTTAAGATTGCTTGCGACCTCGTTGACGAAGGTATGAAGACAGAAGAAGAAGCAGTTGCAATGATCGACCCCAGAAACCTTGATACACTCCTTCATCCTCAGT
>CAYNIN010000007.1:0-44605 GCA_964397395.1 uncultured Faecalibacterium sp. | reverse complement strand
ATTATATCACGTTTATTCTCAAATGTAAAGTTTTAAATGAAACGAGGTAGTAGGGACAGACGTCCTCGGCTGTCCGCAAAGCTATGCGTAATTTAACGGCTCGTCGAGGCGCCGAGCCCTACAAATAATGCAACCAATTCCAATTTATCGAGCAACTTGACTCAAAAATCGTAGGGACAGACGTCCTCGGCTGTCCGCAAAACAAGTTATAAATTTTAGCAAACGGCTCGTCGGGGACGCCGAGCCCTACAAATTTGACTATGACAGCTTCCAATTTGCCGAGCCGTTTTTTATTCGTATTTTCACTATTGCCTGATAAAAAAAGTCTGTATCAGTTCAAACCGATACAGACTTGATTTTTATAACAGTTCTGCTCCGTGTTCCTTGCAGTACTTCACCGTTTCCTCGTCCCAATAAGAAGACTGAACTTCACCGATGTGAGCCTTTCTCAAGAAGAAAAGGCACATTCTTGACTGACCGATACCGCCGCCGATGGTGTAGGGGAGTCTGCCTTCAAGTAAGGCTTTGTGGAAGGGGAAAGTCTTTCTGTCTTCACAGCCGCTTTCTTTAAGTTGCTTTTCAAGAGTCTCCTCGTCAACTCTGATACCCATTGAAGAAAGTTCCAGAGCAATATCGAGCAAGGGGTAGTATACTATTATGTCACCGTTAAGCGTCCAGTCATCATAGTCGGGGGCTCTGCCGTCGTGAGGTTTGCCGTCGCTGAGTTTTCCGCCGATACCCATAAGGAAAATTGCGCCGTACTCTTTGACTGCCGCATATTCACGGTCTTTTCTTGAAAGGTCGGGATACTTTTCTTCAAGTTCTTCTGCGGTGATGAAGGTGATTCTTTCGGGAAGCAGAGAGCCGATGAAGTTATATTCCTTTGTTATGTAATATTCCGTATGACGAAGGGCGGCATAAATGAGTTTTACCGTCTTTTTGAGGGTGGCAAGAGTTCTGTCCTCTTTGGCGATAATTTTTTCCCAGTCCCACTGGTCAACAAAAATAGAGTGGATGTTGTCCGTTTCTTCGTCACGGCGGATAGCGTTCATATCGGTGTAAAGACCTTCACCTTTTTCAAAGCCGTACATCTCAAGGGCGTAACGTTTCCACTTTGCAAGGGAATGTACGATTTCAAAATTCTTACCGCTGGGAACATCAAAAGCAACGGGTCTTTCTTTGCCGCTGAGGTTATCGTTCATACCGCTGTCGGAATCAACGAAAAGAGGTGCAGAAACACGGGTAAGGTTAAGTTCAATGGCAAGATCCCTTTCAAAGAAGTCCTTGACCTTTTTGATTGCAACTTCCGTTTCCCTTAAATTTAAATGAGGCACATAACCCTCGGGAATATAGTGTGACATAATAAGCCCTCCTGTCAGGCGTTAACATATCGAGTATTATAACAAACAAAGGGCGGTTATGTCAATATTTTAAAAAGGAAGATGAAAAAGTTATTTTCAAACCGTCTTCGTCAAATTGCACAAAATTGCTTGATGTTATTCTCTGTTTTGCACTAATAGGTAGAAATGAAAAAAGTTGCGAAAAAACTATTGATTTTTGCTTTTTTATCGTGTATTATATGGACGTACTCAAGAGAGAGTACAACAAAGCGGAACGAAAAGTTCCCATAAAAGTGATTACTCCACTATAATGTTTTCTTCATATTTTCTCCTTTTAAAAGCACTCGGTTTCTCCCCGGGTGTTTTTAATTTTTATTTATTGAAAAAAGAATATTTAAGAATGAAAAAATCGGGACTCACGTCAAAGTGAATCCCGTGTTTTATTATCTGAATATTATTCGGCTTTTTCTTTGCTTTTTGAAAGAACAAGATTTGTTATGATGCCAAGGATAAGTGCACAAGCAATTGAAGTGATTGTAACCTTGCCGATTGCAAGAGCCATACCGCCGATACCTGTGATAAGAATTACAGAGGTTGTGAAAAGGTTAGCGTTGTTTTCAAGGTCAACCTTCTGAATCATCTTAAGACCTGAAACTGCGATAAAGCCGTAAAGAGTGATACAAACGCCGCCCATTACGCAGCCGGGGATTGAATCAAGGAATGCAACGAAGGGTGAGATGAATGAAACGAGAATGGAGATGATTGCAGTTGCTGTGATTGTTACAACAGAAGCGTTCTTTGTGATAGCAACACAGCCGACGGATTCGCCGTAAGTTGTGTTGGGGCAGCCGCCGAAAACAGCACCTACCATTGAGCCGATACCGTCACCGAGAAGAGTTCTGTGAAGGCCGGGGTCTTCGAGGAGGTCTTTTTCAATGATTGAGGAAAGGTTCTTGTGGTCGGCAATGTGTTCTGCAAAAACAACGAACGCAACGGGAACATATGCCACGGCAACAGTTGCAAGGTAAGAAGCGTCGAAGTCCTTAAGGCCTTCTATTGCGTTTAAGAAGGTGAAATCGGGAAGTGCGAAGAATGTGCTCAGGTTCACACCGTCAGCAACTAAAGCCTTGAAGGGTGTGAAGTCAATTATCATAAGGTCTGCGTTACCTGTTGCAACACCGATAAGAGTGAAGACCATAGCAACTGCATAACCTGAAAGAATACCGATGATGAAGGGAATGAGTTTTGTCATCTTCTTGCCGTAGGTTGAGCAGAGAACAACAACGAAGAAGGTAACAAGAGCACAGATGAGTGATACCCAGATGTTTGTTGTCATAATGAAGGAGCCGTTGGAATCCTGAGGTCCGTAGGAGAAAACGTCTTTGACAGCAGCACTTGCAAGGGAAAGACCGATAAGAGCAACTGTGGGACCGATAACAACTGTGGGCATAAGCTTATTTATCCAGTTAACGCCTACAAGTTTGATAACAATAGCGATAATCACGTAAACAAGACCTGCAAGAACTGCACCGATAACAAGACCGAGGTAGCCGAGCTGCATTGATGTTGCACCCGCAAAAGCGGCACACATTGAGCCGATGAATGCAAAGGATGAGCCAAGGAAAACGGGACTTCTGAATTTTGTTAATAACTGATAGGTAAGAGTGCCGACGCCTGCACCGAAAAGTGCGGCAGCCATGCTCATATCAGTGCCCATTTCACTGTTGATGATGTTGGGAACCGCAATTGTTGCCGCCATAATTGCAAGAAGTTGCTGAATGGCAAAAACAATCAGGTTAGGGAGTTTGGGCTTGTCTTTGATGTTGTAATAGAGTTTCATTTGAAAATCCTCCTCTTTTTAATTACGTTCATTTTATCACGGCTTTTTTATTTTGTAAATAGATTTGATGTGAACACGGAATATATTTATTTCCTTTTCAGTTTAATTTTTCAATAAGATTCCTGAGATTTTCAGGGTGTCTTGTTGTGATATTGTCGGGCTCACAGTAAAGGCAGTATTTCATAGCAAGGGTATCGTTTGCCGTCCATAAGGAAACGAGCAAACCGTTTTCACGGAAAATTTTTACAAGTTTTTTTGAGCAGTTGCTGTAATGGAAGTTTATACCGACGGCACCTGCGTTTTGCACCTTTTCCACAAGAGAGAGAATGTACTCCTCGGTGTGATATACGGGTTTGCGAACGGACATATTGAGATAGTAGGGAATTTTCGGACTGTCATTTTTTGCCGCTTCAACGAAGTTTTCATCAACTCCGGTGTAGAAAATACGGTCAAGGACACCGTGTTTTTCGGCAAGAGTCTGCACACTTGTAAGGTTGGTTGTCGTTTTCACATCAACATTTGCTTTGAGTTCGGGATATTCGGCAAGTTTCAGGAAGGCTTCTTCAAGAGTGACGGCTTCACCGACAGGGGTATCGTGGGAAAGAACGGCAAGACCGTCAGCGGTAAAGTTCAGGTCAAATTCCGTGACGTCTGCTCCGTTTTCTGCGGCGGAGATAATGGAGTCAAGGGTGTTGTCCTCCGTACCCGAGGAGCCTGTATGTGCCGTCACGGTGAAATTTTCAGGCAAACGTGCCGATTTATAAAGGAACACAAATCTGAACTCCGCACAAAAAAATACCGTGGCGACAATTAATACTGCAAGAAGTATAATTGCGATTGTTTTAAAAGTCATAACTTTCTGTCATCACCTTTCAAGAAAAATTCATACGAGTAAAATATATCACTAAGTTTTCCGCAAATCAATGGCAGAAGTCAAAAATATTCTTAATTTATGGGGAAAAGAGCAGTGTTTTAGGGGAAATACACAATAAAGAGCCTTCTTTTTTGGGAATATTGATTTTGGCGATTTTATTGAAAAACACCGCCGTATGAGGTATAATTCTTTTATGCAAACACTGTCGGAAGGGAGAAATAGTATGAAGAAACTTTTTCTTTTCACAAAAGACGAAAGTGACACCAAAGTGGCAAATGACAGATTGTTCTCTCATGCTGTGGGACTTGCGGGTCAGAACATAGCCTATAACTTTGTTTCATCAAGGCTTTTCGTTTTCCTCAATACCGTTCTGGGTATACCTGCGGAAAAGACGGGTATTGTTACGGGTCTCAGCACCACGTGGGATGCAATCAACGACCCGCTCATCGGCTCTTTTGTGGATAACAGACGGCATAAGCCGGGCAGAAAGATGAAACCTTTCCTGATTTATTTCCCGCCCATTATCGGTCTGCTGATTGCAATGATGTTCTTCGATTTCGGTCTTAACGAAACCCAGACCATTATCTGCGTGGCGGTTCTTTATCTTCTGTTTGATACTTTCTATTCCTTTGAGGACGTGGCAATCTGGGGCGTTTCCGCCATGACCACGCCGAGTTCACAGGAACGAAAACGTGTTACCCAGTGGATTTCCATCGGTGCAGGTGCAGGCGGAACAATCGCAGGTCTTTTCCCCATGATAAAACAAATTATCGTGGATTCAGGCAAAATGACGGAAAAGAATGTTTATCTTCTTTTCGGTATTATCTTCGGTTTCGGCGGTATGCTCATTTCAATGCTTGCCGCAAGACAGAAAGAAAAGGTATCCGTTCCGAAAGAGGATAACAAGATAAATATATGGAAATCTCTTTCAAATTTAAGATACAACAGAACTTTAATCATCATCTGTATTGCAAGAATAGTGCAAAGTTTTTCACTTACTCTTGCATGGGAATACTTCTTTGAAAGCGAAGGTATTGCCTATAACTTTTTCGGTACTGAAGTTACGGGCGGTACGGCTCAGATTTTCTACGGTTACATAATGGGCATACCCGGTGCTCTCGTAGGTTTCTTCACGGTGCCTATGATTAACAGACTCGGCGGCAGCAAGAAAACTCTTGTTTATGCCGAACTTGCCAACACCGTAACAAGACTTATCGCCTTTGCTATCGGCAGCGGTGACAGATACAAAAATACGGGAACCATTCTTGCCGTTATGGCAATTATCGGCTCGGCACAGATTCTTACCAATATGAAAGGAATTGCCGAACGCTCACTTCTTACAGACTCCGTTGACGAAATGGAACTTCTGACAGGTGAACGCACCGAGGGTATAACCTTCTCAATGCAGAACTTCGTTTCGAAACTTACGGGTGCAATACCCAAATTCATTCAGGGCTATATGCTTAAATTCATGGGCTTTAACGAAAAACTCGGCACAGGCGGCAGTGATACAATCGCAAAGCAGATTGCTCCCCGTTTCCTTAAATACCGTTGGCACCAATTCATTTTAGGTCCCGTCATCGGTTCCGTTCTTTACCTCATCGCTATTGCTTTTCTTAAAGATGACAGGGAATATACGGCAGAAGTTGAAAGAAAACTCAAAGAAAAAAGAGCTCTTGCCGAAGTTGCAGAGGGTGCATAATAAAAGGAAAAATTATGAAAATTCGCCCGTTATGCTATTGATTATATATTCAAAATAATATATAATGTTTTAAATTGAACACAGAGAGCCCTTAAGCTCTTCTTTGTTTGCAAAAAAAGAAAGGAAGATTATATGAGTAAACCAATGAGAGTGTTGTTTTCACTCGCACTCGTGCTCTTTGTCGGTGCTTCGGTATGGCTTTCATTCAATGCCATTTCAAGACCCACCTATGAGTATGAGTATCAGACAAATATAGGAGGAACAGACCTTGAGGGTGAAGTTTTCAGCGGTTTCAACGGCAATTCAACAACTGCTGAAGTAAGAGTTTATCACCCTATGGTAAAAAATCCTGACAGAGTTACCGACGAAGATCCTGCTTATATTGAAGACACAACAAGAACTGTTGTTGCAATTGACCAGTTTACCTTCGTCAGTGATGAAAGTATGCAGTACTGTTATATCGGTCCCGATGTTCAGTATATTGACGAGCAGGCTTTCTTCGGCTGTTTTGCTCTTCGTGCAATTTATGTTGACGAGGCTAACCCTTATTTCTGCGATGTTGACGGTGTGCTTTATTCAAAGGATATGAAAACCATGTATCTCTATCCTACATACCACATTGCACATCTTCAGGATATAGGTAAGGTTGAAGTCGGTTACTACGATGAAAACCCCGAAACCTTTGAAATTCCCGAGGGCGTTGAAAGAGTTGCAGCAGGTTGTTTCTATAAGACCTGGGGTATACAGGAAATTAAACTTCCTTCAACTCTTAAGGAAATCGGTGAAATGTCCTTCTTCAGATGCCAGTCACTTAAACTTGTAACTTTGCCCGACGGTCTTAAAGAAATCGGAAGTGACGCTTTCAGTTATTGCTTCTCAATGAAGGGTGCTCTTTATATTCCCGAGTCTGTTGAAAAGATCGACCATCACGCATTCTACAAATGTAACGATGACGGCAGCACACTTTTCTATGTTGCAGCAGCAAGTGAAGATGACATTGAACTCGGCGGCAGATGGCTTCCCAAACACGATAACAAGTTCACTTCTGTTAAAGCAGAATTCGGCAAAACAAGACAGGAAGCCGACGACTATAACGCAAATCTTGCAGCACAGGAGGTAGCATAATGGCTAAAAAGTTTGATATCAAGAAAACTGCCTCCGGTATTTATCATGAGTTCCATGATTATTGGAATATCCCCAAAGAAGGCAGATATGTTCCTTATAAGGAATATGTTTCCGTGTTCCTCGGCATCGGCGGCGACTACGCATTAGGTAACGTTTTAAGTTATATCTGGTTCGGCGCAGGTTGTTACCTGATTATGAACTACTATAACATTCCCATTCTTGCCTTTACGGCTATCGGTGCATTCTTCTCAATCCCCGGTTATTTCTGGGCAATCTTCGATATGATAGTCTGCGATAACCTGGGCTTTATGCCGAAGAAGACTGAACGGTTGATGTATACCGTTTACGGAATATCAACGGCGGTGGGTCTTGCCCTTGTTGTTTTTGACTTTGCAAAGATTTTCCCCCTGCCCGTTGCTCTTACGGATTATATTGAAACGATTCCCGGTATGACGGTGCGAAGCGTTCTCAAAATCTTCGGTGCCCACTTCCTGACAAAAGGCTACTTCGGCATCAGAAACATCGTTATGAGAAAGATGTTCCTGCCCAAGTACGGTCGATTCAAGTTCTACTTCTATCCCAGCGTAATTCCCGCAGTTATCTGTATTCTTCTTATCTGCTGGCTGCCTCTTTACGATTGGTACGCAACAGATCAGGCAGAAAGAATCTGGATTCTCCACCTTTTATTCTGTATCTACGGCGGTTTCGGCTTTACGGGCGGTGCAACAAACATTGCCCACCACATTTCTCCCGACGGCCACGAAAGAATGCTTATACGTTGCTATCCCGAAAAACTCGGTCATCTCTGGAAGTCTGTAATTGCTGCCCTTCTTCCCATTGTTACGGCTTGGACAGGCGGTATTACAAACATCAATACATATAGATATGCTATTCCTGCTCTTCTCATTGTAAGTACAATTCTTATGTACGCAGGTATGAGAAACATCAAGGAAAGAATACCCCAGCCTCCCGTTGAAAAGAAAAAGTATATTCCTTTCTGGGACGGTATTGCAGGTATTATGAAGAATAAATACCGCTGGATCAACGCTATTTCGGGCATGATTGATGCTCTGGGTAACGGCGGCTTTGCAGTTAAGACAATTCTTCTTATTTACACCTGGCGTGAACTTGGTATTGTTATGGCGTTTGTTGAACAGTTCATCGCTTTTGTCGGCAATCCCGGTGCCTTTATGGCTCCCTGGATCAGAAAGAAATTCCAATATAAGACTCTCGTTGTTTTCAAACGGACGGTTCTTGCTTGTCAGTCACTTGCAATGATCGGTGCTTGCTATTTCTTCAAAGATGACTACTTTATGTGCGGTCTTATTATGTTCATCGCTCTTGCCGTTTCCGATATGCTTTGTTCGGCAATTAAACTTGCAGAAGAAGATATGGCAGTCAGAGTCAGTGACTATCAGATGTACATTTCAGGTGAACGTCTTGACTCCTTCGGCGGTGTTATCGGCTGGTTCACAGGCCCCATTTCCTCGCTCATCAGCCTTATTATCCCCATTCTTTTCTACCGCTACGGTTTCACATCAGACTGGGACGTTCTCTTTGATGACGATATCCGTACAAAATGTATCATCGTTTCCGTTGCCTTCGACCTTGTCGGTCACATTCTCTGCTGTCTTCCCTATCTCTTCTTCTGGGATTACACAGACGAAAAGCACGAGCACGTTATCAAAACTCTTCAGGAACGTGCAGAAGCTGCAGAACGTGAAATGATTGACGAACTTATTGCGGAAAACACCGCTGCAGGTGTTATTCCCGAAGCAGTTGAGGTTGCCGTTGCAGACGGACCCGTGCCCGAAAGTGAATAAACATTCATTAAAGAAGAAGTCATTGCGGTGACTTCTTCTTTTCTGTCTTAAATAAACAAAATCATCTGCAAATCATTGACGGATTTTATATGTGATGATATAATTACCTTATATATGTAAGGCGGTGATTAAATGAAGGACAAAAATGTTTTATCTCTTTTGCCCGACGGTATGTTTCTGTCGCAGATTAACCTTTTCGGCACCCACGACTCAATGACTGCCTATGTTGATTTTGAAAATGTTGCCCGATGTCAGTTTCTCACTATGGAACAGCAACTTTCTCTGGGGGTAAGACTTTTTGATATAAGGCTCAGCAAACGGGAAGGGGAGTTTTATCTCGTACACAGTTTTGCCAACTGCTATAAAGACCAAGGTAAAAAAGAAAGAATGAACTTTGATTTCGTTCTTTCCCGTTGTGAAAAATTCCTTGAAGAAAACCCGAAAGAAACAGTTATCCTTTCCGTAAAGCAGGACAGAGGCTTACAGTTCAAAGGCTTTTTCTCCGCATTTTACAGGAAGTATATTTCAGGTCACGAAGACAAATGGTATCTTAAAAATGAAAATCCCACCCTTTGTCAGTGCAGAGGTAAAATTGTGCTTATGCGCCGCTGTAAATGGCGTAAGAAATATAAAGAAAAGGGCGGACTTGACTTTTCTTTCTGGAAAGACCAGGGAAAGAAAAAGTACGACTCTCTGCCCGTAATTTTAAGCGAAAAACAAAAGGCGGTCGTTCAGGACAGATACTGCCTTGAAGCAGAAGAAAAATGGAGGAAATGCGCAAAACCTGCTCTCGAGGTTGCCGATACCGACGAAAACAACTTTGCGGTGCATTTTTTGAGCACAAGTACAAGAATAAATAAGCAGGGACTTGATAAAACGGCGGAAATTGTAAATGCACGTTTTAAAGAGTATCCCTTAAAAAAGGGGACGGGCTGGCTTCTTTTTGATTTTCCCGATGAGGAAATTGCGGAAAAAGTGATAAAGTCCAATTTAAAGGAGCATTAGAAATGGCAAAGAAAGAAAAAAGATTTATAATAACTCAGTCTGAGGGCAGCGAGTTCACCACTTGTTCTCAGGTTTTAGTTGACAGTAAAACAGGTGTAAATTACCTTTGGGTGAAATCGGGCTATGCAGGGGGACTTACACCTCTTATTGACAGAGAAGGCAAGCCCATTATCACTTCAGTTGCGGATATAGAAGAATAAAGGCGGGGGAATGAAAATGAAATTGGCAGTTTTAGGCGGTGGCGGTGTCCGTTCACCTTTTCTTGCAAAGTCAATAGCACTCGGTGCCGAAGAAACGGGCATCACCGAGGTTGTGTTTATGGATATAGACGAGGAGAAACTTTACTCCTACGGCGTTCTTGCAAAGAGAATTTCTGAAATGATAAATCCTTCTCTTGCATTTTCTCTTACTCTTTCCGCCGACGAGGCATTGAAGGATGCGGATTTTATTATCACCACCATAAGAGCCGAGGGTGACGAGGGCAGAGTTTTTGATGAAAGAACGGCACTCAATCTCGGCGTACTCGGTCAGGAAACAACGGGCGCAGGCGGCTTTGCCATGGCGCTTCGTTCAATTCACACTCTTATTGATTATTGCGAAAAAGCGAAAAATCTTGCTAAACAGGGCGCTCCGATATTTAACTTCACAAACCCAAGCGGACTCGTTACCCAGGCACTTCGCACAATGGGATATAACAATGTTTACGGCGTTTGCGATGCACCCAGCGGTTTTGCAAGACAACTTAAAAATATGCTCTCAAACGAAAACTTCACTATGGAGTGTTTCGGTCTTAATCATCTTTCCTGGTTTTACGGCTTTAAGAAAGACGGCAAGGACTGCACCGAGGAAGTCTTAAATCACGAAAGGCTTTATAAAGACACGGAAATGAAACATTTTGATAAAGAACTTATTGCTCTTTCCGATAACTTTTTGCCTAACGAATATCTCTATTTTTATCATTACAGCAACAAAGCCGTTTCCTCTGTTCTTGCAAGCGATAAAACAAGAGGCGAAACTATCCTTGAAATCAACAATCATATGAAAGAGGAAATGCGTAAAATTGACATTGACAATGACTTTGAAAAGGCTTTCCACTGCTTTATGAGTCATTATGCAATGCGTGAAAACAGTTATTTTTCCATTGAAACGGGACACACAAGAGAAGAAAAATTCCCCGTACCCACTGCCGAAGATTATATCAAGCAGCCCGAAAACGGCGGCTATGCGGCAGTTGCCCTTGAATATATCAAGGCGGTAAACAGCGGAAAACCCGTTGAAATGGTGCTTTCCGTGCCCAACGAGGGTGCTCTGGATTTTCTTAATAAAGAAGATGTCTGTGAACTTACCTGCACCGTTGACAAAGACGGTGTTCATCCTCACAAAACGGAATATGTACCCGAAATGCAGAAAAATCTCATAAGAGCCGTCAAGGATTACGAAAACCTTACGGTTCAGGCTATTATGGAAAAAGATAAGGCGAAGGCAGTCAAGGCTCTCACCGTTCATCCTCTTATCTGCTCCTATGATTTAGCGGTGAAGTTGGTTGATGCCTATTATGAGAAATACAAAGACTATTTAGGTACATGGAAGTGATAAAATGACAGAGGTTCTGTTTCGGGAACTGACTCTGACTCCCGAAAATGAAAAGACAAATGTACCCCTTAAATTTACTGTGCCCGAGGGTGCAGAAAAGTTGAGAATAAGTTACTCCTACCACCCGAAAACAATGGGTGACTGTGAAAGAGCGAAGGCTCTCATTGAAGAAAATCTCCGCAAAGACACTCACGGCGACAGAGAACTTTATCCCGACTATACAGATTTTCTGCCCCTTAACAATCTTGTCACCCTTTCTCTTGATGACCCCGGCTCTTACAGAGGGGCGGCACACCGTCAGGACAGTGTACAGCTTCACGAAATAACAAGAGAAAAGGCGAGCGTGGGGTTTATTAAAGGCGACATCGGAAAAGGGGAGTGGACTCTGACTCTCAACGTTCACGCTCTTGTAACGGAGGAATGTTATTGCAGTGTCAGAGTTGAAACGGGAGGTGCCCGAGATGAATAAAAGAAAATGGCACCCCTGCGAACTTCACTGCCATACCGTTCATTCCGACGGCTCCTTTACCGTGGAAGAACTGATGAAAACCGCAAGGGAAAGAGGTATTGAGGGCATCTGCCTTACAGACCACAACACAACGTCGGGTTGGGAGGAAACAGAAAAATATCCTGCCCCCGTAGTCCTAAAAGGCATCGAATGGACAACTTACTTCGGTCATATGCTTGTTCTTGACTGTGACGAATGGGTGGATTGGCGTGACGCAGTGCCCGACAACATCGACGAAAAGATGAGGTTGGCACACAAGGGAAAAGGTCTTGTGGGTATGGCTCACCCCTATCAACTCGGAACACCCGTTTGCACCGGCGGTCATTGGGATTATAACGTCAGGGATTTTTCCCTTGTCAACTATATGGAAATATGGTCAGAGGGTTGCCCTTATATGAATCCCGCCAACGAAAAGGCAAAGAAGTTATGGCTCAATCTTTTGGAAAAAGGTTACCGTATAACCCCTACTTTCGGCAGAGATTGGCACAGAACAAGGGGTAACGAATATATCGGAAGTTGCACCTATCTTTACTGCGAGGGCGAACTTACACCGCAGAAGATGAAAGATGCCCTTGAAAAAGGCAGAACGCAGATAAGCGTGGGACCCTTGCTTCTTTTTGAAACGGAAAAGGGTGAAACCGCAGGCGACACGGTTCAGAAAGGTGAACATAACTTTAAAATCAGAATTGACACCGAAAGATACGACAGACTTTTTTCAGACTGTTATAAAATAGAAATGAAGACGGTCAGAGTAATAACCGAAAAGGGCGAAACCCTTTTCCAAGGAAGTGCCGATGAAGAAGAAATCAGCCTTTATTTCAAAGGTAACACTTTTTATATTTTTGAACTTTGGGGCAGTATTGACGGAAAAGAAAATCAACTTCTGACTCTTACGGCTCCGATTTATACATAACATATTTTTTACAGGAGAAAAACTATGAACGAACTTAATGAACAAAAACGCTATGTAGGCGTAAAGGAAACCCTGATTTACGGCATAGCCAACGGCGGACAGTGTATCGGCTACAATATGGTCAGAGCACAACTCACATTCTTCCTTGTAACAGTTTTCGGTGTACCTGCCGAAGCCGTTACAATGATGATTCTCTTAATGGGCTTCTGGGACGCCTTCAACGACCCTCTTATGGGCTCAATCGTTGACAAAACAAGAACCCGTTTCGGCAAACTCCGTCCCTATCTTATTTTCACACCCATACCTCTTGGTATCGTGACGGTACTTTTCTTCGGCGGCCCCGTATTTCTTCCCGATACGGCGTCAACAATAGCAAAAGTAATATATATGAGTGTTACCTATTTTATATGGGAATTTTTCTACACAATCGGTGACATTCCTTTCTGGGGTCTTTCTGCGGCTATTTCACCCAACCCTCTTGACCGTTCAAGAGTTATCAAGTCCGCAAGACTTATTTCGGGTATTATCGGTGGTATCCCCGGTATTATCATCACCGTTTGCGTTGACCTTTCAAGAAACGGCATCATACCTTTCTCACTTTCCCAGGTATTCTTCATCCTCGGTATCGTTGCAGGTACTGTGGGAATGCTCCTTTTCTCCCTTTCGGGTATATGCACAAGAGAAAGAGTTGTGCAGAGCAACGACGACCCGAAACTTCTTGACTGTTTCAGATACCTTTTCAAAAACAAGCCCCTTCTTCTTCTCACCCTTTCAAGCCTCATTTCAACGGTTGAGGGTATCGGCGGCACCTTCAGCACCTATTTCTACACCTTATCCCTTGGCGTAAACAGTCTTTCGCTTCTTGTGGGTCTTCCCGGCACGATTATGGGTTGGGTTACATATCCTCTTATGACTTGGCTTGAAAAACGCTGGTCATCAAAGCAGATTGTTGTCAGAGTATCAATTATGCATGCGGCAGTTACGGTTATCGTGTTCCTGCTTGGCTGCAGACATTATACCAATATTGCCGTCATTGCACCCCTTCTTGCAATTCAGGGCTTCTCGGGCTCAATTAACGGTACAATTAAATCTGTTATTCCCACAAAGATGATTTCCGAAACCGTTGACTATATGGAGTGGAAAACGGGCAAAAGAAACGAGGGTATGTCTTTCTCAATTCTTACATTTATCGGCAAACTTACAGGCTCACTTTCAACGGCTATTGCTACGGCAATCATTCCTCTTATCGGTCTTCAGGAGGTTGACGAAACAATGGTACTTGCCGAAGGCGGCGACGTTAACACAAGACTCTGGATGTGGGCTCTTATTACGGCACTTCCCACTTGTCTTGGTCTGTTCTCTCTTATTCCTTACAAGTTCTATGACCTTGAGGGTGAAAAACTTGCTAAAATTCAAAACGAAGTCAAGGAAAGACGTGAAGTTCTTTCCAGACAACTTACCGAAACGGAGGGTGTATAAATGGAAAACAAGTGTCCTAAATGCGGTGCAAAACTGAGCCTTTTTTATCTCAAAACCGTATGCCCCGAATGCAAATGCGATCTGATGTATTACGATATGGAAAAGCGTCTTGAGGAAGACGCAAAAAAAGCAGAGGCAGAATTTCAGTGGCTTGAGAATTTCCTGACTAAACTCAAAAATATTTTTAAATTTAAAAAGAAGAAATCAGCAAAGGAAAAACAGGTATGAAATTCAATAACGGCGAATTTAAAATTCTTATTGTATCCGATTTTCATTCTCCCTCGGAAATTCCCGAAGAAATGAAAACATTTGTTAAAAAGGCTTTGTCACAGACAGAACCTGACCTGGTTGTGCTCTTAGGCGATAATACGGCAGGTAACTTTGTAGGTGCCAACAGCCGTACCATTGAAAAAGTCACCGACGAAATCGTTTCTCTTTTTGACGGTTTACCCTTTGCGGCGGTTTTCGGAAATCACGACCACGAAGGTCTTGTCAACAAACAGAATCATATGACAGAAATGCAGGCAAAGGAGAGAATTTTCTCATTCTGGAAAAAGCACAAAAACTGCCTTGCAACTGCCAATACCATAGGAAACAGAGTGGGCAACTATAACCTTATGCTTAAAGACAGCAAGGGTGAAAAAGATATTTTCAACCTCTGGTTTGTCGATTCGGGTTCCTACGCCACCGAAGGCGGTTATGCCTATGTGTCAAAAGAGCAGATTGAATATTACGAAAATGAGTGCGACAAAATCAAAGAAGCAAACGGCGGAAAAGTTTTACCCTCACTCCTTTTCCAGCATATTATCGTGCCAGAAATTTATAACTGCTTTGAAGAAAAGAAAATACTCTCACCTGGTTTCGTCAAAGGTCAGTGCAGTTATTCCGTTTCCTATTATAAATTCAAAGAAGAACACCTTCTTGCAGGTTCTATGAAAGAGGGTCCCTGCCCTCCGGATATAAACGGCGGACAGTTTGACTCCTGGAAAAAGAAAGGCGACATCATCGGTGCCTTTTTCGGTCACGACCATGTGAACGATTTCGTCTGCGATTATGAGGGCATAAAACTTGTAAATGTACCTGCCGCTTCCACCTATACCTACGGCAACAACAGAGGAGTACGTCTTGTAACGTTAAAAGAAGACGACCTTCAGAATTTTGAAACAGAGGTTATTTATTTTGATTCTGTCTGCGAGAAAATCAAAAATCCTCTCGTGAGAAAGTTCGGCAGAGAAAAGTATGAATACAGAATCCTCAACGCAATCAAAGGTGCTACGGCGGTTTCGGCTCTTGTACTCTGGCGTGGTCTTGTTGCCTATTCAAAGAGAAAGAAATGACGAAAGAAAAAATAAGAGAAAGACTCTTTCTTCTAAAGGATGAAAAATACAGGGATTTTAACAGCAGTCTTATACCTAATATACCGAAAGAAAAGTTCATCGGTGTCAGGACTCCTGCTCTTCGCAGTTTTGCAAAAGAACTTCTCAAAGAGGGTACACAGCAAGAGTTTATGACGGCTCTGCCTCATAAATATTTCGAGGAAGATAATCTTCACGCACTTCTCATAATGGGTATAAAAGATTTTGATTCCTGCATAGCCCTACTCAGAGAGTTTCTGCCTTTTGTTGATAATTGGGCAACGTGCGATATGCTTAGTCCGAAGATATTAAAAAAAGAGCCTGAACGACTCCTTGAATTTATAAATGAACTTCTGGAAAGTGACAAAACCTACGAGGTACGCTACGGAATAGGTCTGCTTCTGAGTTTTTATCTTGACGGTGAGTTTCATACTTCTCATCTTGAAAAGGTGGCAGGAATCAGAAGTGACGAGTATTATATCAATATGATGATTGCCTGGTATTTTGCAACGGCTCTTGCAAAGCAGTATGAGAGCACCCTGCCTTTTCTTGAAAAGAAAGTTTTGCCCCGATGGGTACACAACAAAACTATTCAGAAGGCAAGGGAAAGTTACCGTGTTTCCGAAGAAAGAAAAGAGTATCTCAAGACGCTGAAAATCAAATAAAAATAACACTCCTTGCAAACTGTAGGATTGAGGTTGCAAGGAGTGTTTTATTATGCCGCAATATCATAAATTGAAATATAGGTTTCGGTTCTGTTTATCGGGTCAACCTCTTGTGCGTAGGCGGCTATATAACTGTCAATTATGCTTTCTTTTGTTGAGGAGTCAAAGAGTCCCGTTGTTTTGACCGTTTCGGTTGTGCTGCTTTGAATAGGGGCTGTTGTTGAGGTCGCTTCATCAGTAACATTTGCCGCAGTTGTTGTAACGTCCGTATAATTTATTGAAGAAGTGATATTTTCGGCAAGAATAATATTATTTCCGGCTTCGCTTAAAGCAACGTTACCTCTCGGGTCAAGAATAACCAGGTCGCCGTCTTCGGTTGCTCTTGTAAGAAAGACGTATTCTTCTCCCTCAACAGGCATAATGTCTCCGGGAAGAATAGTTAATGTGTTTGTACCTGTATTTATTCCTGCGTGTTTTTTTACTGAAACGGTTGAGTCTGTTTTCAATTGACCTTTGATATTTTGTAAAACGGAAACTTCATACTCGGTATAGGGAGTTGAAGCCTTGCCTGAAAAAATACTTCCGCCGGGATAATATGTATTGCCTGAATATCTTCCGCCGTAAGTAATCTTTTCAACCTTTCCCACAAAAACATAATCGGAATATCCTACATACTGTGCCTTATCGCTTGTATCGAATATCGGAAAGCATTCATCAATGAAAGACACTTTTAGTTGAGAAAAATCAACTTCATGTATATCTTTTTTGTTGTTTGAAACCGTGAAGATTGCCGCAGTACACAATAATACAAGGACAAAACATATTGTGAGTATTTTTTTGTTTTTCATAATTTGGTTCCTCCTTTTACTAAAACTTATTTTATCTGCTGTATTCTGCACAGCACTTTTTTATTTCTCTATAAATACAGATAAAAAAATCATTAAAAGTGTTGCATGAAATATTATTTTTTTTGCTTTAAAAGAGTTTTAACAGAAAATAATGTTAAAGGAGAATTACTGTGTTGCTTAACAGCCGGGGTGCTTATAGGTCGCCGCAAGACCGCCCCGGGAAGTTTCTTTATAAATTGCGTTAAGATCCTTGCCCGTTTTATACATTGTTTCAACAACGGTGTCAAAACTTATCTTTCTTGTTGTTGAAAGGAAGTTTGCAAGGGAAAGGGCGTTTATGGCACGCATTGCCGCAACGGCATTTCTTTCAATGCAAGGAATCTGCACAAGACCGCAGACGGGGTCGCAGGTAAGACCGAGCATATGTTCCATTGCAACCTCGGCGGCATATTCAATCTGCCCGATGCCCATGCGGAAAAGTTCGCAAAGGGCGGCGGCAGCCATGGAGCAGGCAGTACCTATTTCCGCCTGACAACCGCACTCGGCACCGCTTATTGATGCGTTGGTTTTAACAAGGTTGCCTATAAGTCCGCCGACGGCAAGGGCTTTGCATATTTCGTCGTCGGAAAAATGTTTTTTATCCTGCATATATTTAAGTACACTTGGAAGCACGGCACAGGCACCGCAGGTGGGAGCAGTAACAATAACACCGCCGCCTGCATTCTGTTCACTTGCCGCAAAGGCGTAGGCGCACACAAGGCGGTTTTCCTTTGTGATGTCGCTTTCGTCAATGTGACTCTGGTTATAAAGGAACTGAGCCTTTCTTTCAACACCCAGACCGCCGTCGAGAGTGCCGTGAGTTGAAAGTCCTGCGTTAATGGAGTTCTTCATAACTTTCCATATTTCATGCAGATATACCCAAATTTCTTTGCCTTCACACTTTTCAACATAATCGCCCAGGCGGATATTGTGGCTCATACAGTAGTCGGCAATTTCCGTAAAGGAGTTTTCTTTATATACTTCTTCTTCTGCAAGTTCGGGCTTTCCTTCAATAACAATCTGACCGCCGCCGACAGACATAATTCTTTGTCTGCCGATTTCTTCACCGTTTTTATATGCGAAAAAGTCCATTGTGTTTTCGTGGGGGAGAGCACTTGCGTCAATATCGCCGAAAACAACTTCCATTGTGCCTTCTTCAAAAACGTCGAGAATTGCTTCATCGGTCTTGTGTCCCTTTCCCGTGCCTGAAAGTGAGCCGTAAAGGATAGCCTTATAGGAGTCTGCATCGGGGTGGGCAGATTTGAAATACCTTGCCGCTTTGTCGGGACCCATTGTGTGAGAAGATGAGGGGCCTCTGCCGATTTTGTATAAGTGTTTAAGCGATTTCATATTTTCACCTCAGTTTTGTTTCTGCACAACTTTATATTCGTCATAAGGCGAGAAGTAGTGGCATGAGTCAAGATTTCCGCTGACATACTTTTCCATTTCGTCCTCGTCAAGATTTACGGCGCAGTAATATTCGTCATACTCTTGGTCGAAATTATAGTAAGCACATTGTTCACAGCATAAACTCATAGTTTTCACGCTCCAAGTTCAGTATAGTTTTATTATAATCAAAGAACTCGGAATAATCAAGGGTAAAAGAAAAAGGTTATCTTACTCAGATAACCTTTTGGATGAATTATTCGTCTGTCGCTTCATCTTCAGCGGTAGCATCGCTGCCTGTGAGTTTGCCGATGATAGTTTTGATAAGTCCAATGAGTGCTGCAAAAAAAGCCTTGATGTCACCTTGGTAATTTTTTACAAATTCGTCGAATTTCATTTGTGTTTTACTCCTTTATAAAATTATTGATCTTGTAATAATTTTATTATAAAATTGTATTTTAGTCAATAGTTTTATCAAATTATTTTGGTATTTCAGGAAGCGGCAAAGCGGAACAAGGAATAAGAAGTGCTTTTTGTACCGCTGTTTTCTCTGCCGTAAACTTGCACAAAAACAACTGTATAAAACATAAATAATTCTGTTGAAGTATTGAAAAACAGCGTTTTTTTTGGTATTGTTTAAGTGGTAATTTCTGATAAACGGTGTTAACTGTTTGTCGGTAAACTCTTAAAAGGAGGCAAATAACGATGGAAGAAAGAAACTACAAAGAAATTCTCTCCGAACTTACTCTTGAGGAAAAGGCTTCTCTTTGTTCGGGCGAAACTTTCTGGACTACAAAGGCAGTTGAACGTCTGGGTATTCCTTCCGTTTATATGTGTGACGGTCCCAACGGTATGAGAAAAGAGAAACAGTCCGCAGGTACAAACATTATGCAGGAGTCGGAAAAATCCACCTGTTTCCCCACTGCAGTTACAACGGCAAGCAGTTGGAACACAGAACTCCTCGAAGAAGTGGGCGAAACCCTTGCCGACGAGGCAAAGGCTTTAAAGGTAACGACAGTTCTGGGCCCCGGCATCAACATCAAACGCAGTCCTCTTTGCGGAAGAAATTTTGAATATATGTCTGAAGATCCCTTCCTTACGGGCAGACTCGGTGCCGCCTTCGTTAAGGGTGTGCAGAAAGAAGATGTAGGCGTGAGCCTCAAGCATTACTGCGTTAATAATCAGGAGTATTTGAGAATGAGTATTGACTCCGTTGTTGACGAAAGAGCTTTAAGAGAAATTTATCTTTCCGCTTTTGAACATATAGTAAAGACACAGCAGCCCAAAACCGTAATGTGCAGTTACAACAAATATGAGGGCAAGTTCCTTTCCGATAACAAGCGTATGCTTACGGATGTTCTCCGTGACGAATGGGGCTTTGAGGGAATAGTAGTTTCCGATTGGGGTGCAACAAACGACAGAGTTGAAGGCATCAGAGCAGGTCTTGACCTTGAAATGCCGGGTAACGGCGGTATGAATGACAAGGTTATTGTTGAAGCCGTCAAAAACGGTACACTTGACGAAGCGGATCTTGATAAATGTGTGCTTCGTATGATTAAGTTTGCCTTTGAATGTAAGGATAAAGAAAGCAAGGGCTATGCCATTGACTTTGAAAAGAATCATAAAATTGCAAGAAAAGCGGCGGCAGAGTCAGCGGTTCTTCTCAAAAATAACGATTCACTTCTGCCGCTTCTTGAAACGGACAGCGTGGCAGTTATCGGCGCTCTTGCAAAGAAAATCAGATATCAGGGCTCGGGTTCAAGCCACATCAATCCGCCGAAAACAGTTTCCTTTGTTGAGGCTATGAAGAAGGCGGGGCAGTCCTTTACCTATGCTCAGGGTTATAACATCAAGGGTAACGGTTACAGCAAAAAACTCATTGACGAAGCCTGCAAAGCGGCAAAGGGCAAGAAAGCAGTTCTTGTTTTTGTGGGTCTGACAGACTCCTTTGAGAGCGAAGGTTTCGACCGTAAACATATAAATATGCCCAAAGCACATAATATTCTTATTGAAGAACTTGCAAAGGTCAACGAAAATATCGTCGTTGTTCTTTCGGGCGGTTCTCCCGTTAAAATGGACTTCTGGGAATGCAAGGTAAAATCAATCCTCAACCTTTATCTCGGCGGTCAGGCGGGCGGTGAAGCGGCTTACGACCTTATCTACGGTAAGGTTAATCCTTCTGGTAAACTTGCAGAAACCTATCCGTTTAATAACGAGGATAACGTTGTGCACCACTACTTCCCTATGGGCCCCAGAACTGTTGAGTACAGAGAAAGCATTTTTGTCGGTTACCGCTACTACGATAAGGCAAAGAAAGCGGTGCAGTACCCCTTCGGTCACGGACTTTCCTATACGAAGTTTGAATACAGCGACATAAGAGTCAGCAAGAAAAACATTAACGAGGGTGAAAAGGTCAAAGTAACCTTCAAACTTAAAAATACGGGCGACAGAGCAGGTGCCGAAGTTGCACAGGTTTATGTATGTCCCCCTGAAAGTAATATTTTCAAAGCCGACAGAGAACTCAAGGGCTTCCAAAAAGTTTATCTTGAGGCAGGCGAAGAAAAGAAAGTTACAATTGAACTTGACGAAAGAGCCTTCAGTTTCTATAACGTTAACATATCCGACTGGCACGCAGAAAGCGGTCAGTATAAAATCATCGTGGCAGCATCTTCACGTGACAGCAGACTTTATTCCTCTGTCAGCGTGACGACAAATAAACCTGACGCTCAGGTGCCCGACTACACAAAGAGTGCAAGAATTTATTACAACGTTGATGCTATGTCGAGTATACCTCTCAATCAGTTCGAGGCAGTTCTCGGCAGGAAAGTACCCTTTAACGGCGAGTACAAAAAAGGCACACTTACCGTTGACAGTTCCGTTTCACAGATTAAGTGCAGTCCCTTCGGATTCTTACTCAATACCGTTCTCACCGGCGGCGCAAAGGTTGTTTCTCTTATGGCAGAAAACCCCGAAATGATTACTCAGTCCATCAAGGATATGCCTCTTCGTTCTTTCAGCGGCTACACGGGCGGTATTCTTTCCAAGAAATCCGTCGAGGGCATACTTGACCTTTGCAACGGCACCAAAGGCGGATTTAAAAAGGTAATCGACGGTTTTAAGAAAGATTGAGGTGAAAGAATATGAAAAGATTTGTTTCGGTTTTACTTTGTTTTCTGATGATTTTCGTTCTCGTTTCCTGCGGTAAAGGCGATGCGGAAAATACCGATACGACTGCAGACACATCGAGCGAAAACACTCAAAACGCAGATTTTGCTTTCACTTCCGTAAATCTTGAGGGTGAGGAAGTTGACAACTCAATTTTTGAAGGACATAAGTTAACTATGGTTAACATCTGGGCAACCTTCTGCAGTCCCTGCATAAGAGAAATGCCCGACCTTCAGAAACTCAGTGAGGATTATGAAGACAAAGACGTGCAGATTGTGGGTATTGTCTGCGATGTCAACATTAACAGTGACGGCTCATACAGTGAAGATTTGCTTGACAAGGCAAAGTCTATTGTTGACGAAGCCGGTGTTAAGTATACCAATATTCTCCCCTCGGAAAGCCTTAATGAAATAAAACTCAATGAAGTTTATTCCGTACCCGAAACGATTTTCGTTGACGAAAACGGAAATATCGTGGGACAGAGCTATGTGGGCTCAAAAAGTTATGACCAGTGGGCAGAGATTATAGATTATACTCTGAAAACAATGGAAGAATAAGGATTATATCACCAAAAGGGTGACAATAATAAAAAACAATTTAATTAAGGAGGAGTTATTATGGAACTCAAAGGTTCAAAAACAGAAAAAAATCTTATGGCTGCTTTTTCGGGTGAGTCAGAAGCAAGAAACAAATATACCTATTTTGCCTCGGTAGCAAAGAAGGAAGGCTATCAGCAAATCGCCGCTATCTTCGAGCAGACCGCTAACAACGAAAAAGAACATGCAAAGATGTGGTTCAAAGCTCTCAGCGGTCTTGGTAACACTGCAGAAAACCTCAAATCCGCCGCAGCAGGCGAAAATTACGAGTGGACAGATATGTACAGCCGTTTTGCTGACGAGGCAGAAGAAGAAGGTTTCACAGAACTTGCCGCAAAGTTCAGAATGGTTGCAGAAATCGAAAAGAGCCACGAAGAAAGATACCTTGCACTTCTTAATAACGTAGAGATGCAGAAAGTATTTGAAAAGAGCGAAGAAACAATGTGGGAATGCCGCAACTGCGGACATCTTGTAATGGGTAAAAAAGCACCTGAAGTTTGCCCCGTATGTGCACACCCCCAGAGTTACTTTGAAGTAAGAAAAGAAAACTATTGATAAAAGAAACAATCCCGTGTCCGAAGGAAAGGATACGGGATTATTCAATGTCGGAAGGGTGCTTATAAATCGTCGGCATCCTGAACGGGACTTTCATCTTTTTCGATAGGTGTACCCGTATAGCAACCTTGAACATCGCTTTTGATGCCGTCGTCTTTCTGCCGTACCTTTACAACCTTCATAGCACGTTTCATAACTCTGTCACGTTTGTTTTTATCCATATAAAAACTCCTTGATAATATTGTATTTTTAGTATGAGCAGAAGTTCTGAAACTAAACTGAAAAAATTTAATTTTTTTTGCAAAAAGGTATTGACTTTTGGTTTTCGAAGTGTTATATTATATGAGCACTTGAGAGACAAGTAAGCAAACAACCGAATATGCGAGAGTGGCGGAATCGGCAGACGCGCACGTTTGAGGGGCGTGTGGGGCAGCTCGTACGGGTTCAAGTCCCGTCTCTCGCACCAACTTTAAACCTTACAAATGGCTTGAACAGGCTTTTTGTGAGGTTTTTGTTTTAACTTTTTACCCCAATTATTGACAAAGAGCCGTATAACGTATAAAATAAAAAATTAATTTTCAAGGACAATATACTCTTTTTTTACGTCTGACTTAATGAAACCGGTTTCAATAAAAAGAAAAGAGACGAAAAGATGTCAAAACGATATGCAGGTTTAATGGCTCTTAAAGACGGTACTATGTCTTTTGATGAGGTATTACTCTATTACTCAGATATCCCGTTACCGATTTTTATCGGTGAAACCGTAAGAAAAAAGAAAGAAGGAAAAAATATGGCAAGAATTATAAATCAGGTGCTTGTAGATTTAAGAAATTTCAGTCCGGAAGCATTAAAGAAGATAAAATCAATGATGAATGTTACCCTTGTAATGCTTCCTGAAAATCCTACTCCCGAATTTTCAGAGGCTTATGCAGAAATAAAAAAGACCCATATCGCAAGTGAAATAAGCGTTTACGGCAATGTTTGTATTTTTAACGGAAAGTCAGTCCTCAGCAAAGAAGATGTTGCCGACAACGGTATTGTTGTGTGTAACGGCCTTGCAATTATCAGAGATATACCCAAGGAAAAGAATTTAAGAATTATCGTAAATGGAGCTTTGATAAAATCAAACTCTGCTTTCGTGGAAATTCTTAAAGTAAACGGGGCGACCTTTACAATTGATGATGATGCAAAACTTATTAGTTCAATTTCCAAGTTGATAATTGACGAAAACTTTATAGGTAATTTAAGTAATAAAACCGCAATAATTGCTTGCGGAAAAATATATATTGAAAACGAAGTAACCGAGGCAATGCTTCAATCAAAAGGCATTGTATTTTATGACATAGCACAGATTACCGCAAGAAAAGAACTTCACGGTTATATTCAGGCAAACAGCAATCAGGTTGCCTTAGTTCAAACCTTTGAAGAAGCCGAAAAAAGAGGCAGAAAAATGAAAAAAAGGAAGTTTTGGTGGAAATAAAATGAGTTCTTTTTCATTGGAACTGTTTGAGGAATTGTGGTGTAAATACTATCGAAAAATATATTGGTATTTCCGACGGGAATTTGATGAACATACGTCAGAAGATTTGTGTCAGCAAACATATCTCAATGCTTGGCGTTATATATCGGCTTATTCCGAAAGCAACATAAAGCAAACTAAAGCATGGCTTTTTGCAATTGCTCGTAATGTTAAAAATGACCATTTGAGATACGTCAAGATTCACAGTATGGATTTTAATTACAACTGCTTGTACGAAACTGATATTCCTATTGAAAGCAGAATGGAATATAGCATTAATGTTCAAAAAGCTTTTGAAATGTTGAACGAGGAAGAAAGACAGCTTATTTCAATGGCTCAATATCTGACCAGCAAAGAAATCGGCTCCGTTTTGGGAATTTCAGCTTCGGCTGTCAGAAACAGAATCCAAAAAGCAAAACAACATCTCAAAAATGTTCTTGAAGATTCCGAAATAAGCGTTTGATCAACTGCTCTCTGTGAGGGCAGTTTTTCTTTACACTGAAAAAGACGCAATAAATATACAAAACTGAAAAAATAAGGTAACATCGGGCTGAATCGGTGTTACCTTATTTACAGTTTAGATTGATTTTATTTTTATTTCTTATAAAAATGAACAGACTGCATAAAAGTTTAAGTGTTCCCAATCGGTAAGAATAAATCAAAAATCGGCAACTGTATAGCAAACTTCAAACAAAAGCAGTCCTGCTTGAAGTTTGCAATACGATATAAGTAATCGAATTGTACGGTGCTTTATAATTGCAATATTTTATATACCGTACATGCCCGTTACGGGATCCTGAAAAAGAGGAATCTTCGGCTGGACGAAGGTGAATATAATAAAGGCAAGAGCAATCAAGCACAAAACAACAAAACAGAGAAAAGATGACTTGGATAAAGAAACGACTCTTTTTAAAATAACGGTTTCGGTAAAATATGCCGCTGCCGCAGATATAAAGAATATAGCAATGTTAAACCAGTCGGCAGTTACTCCTAAAGCACCCGTATAGGTATAGTAAAGTACGGGAATAAGAAACAGCCCCACTGCCGTTCCGAAAAGTTTTGCACATCGGAAGTTGTTATAGTGTTCGGAAACAAAGCGGTTCTCCAACAGCGAAAAAACAAACATGGGGAAAAACAGCAGTTTCATATGTTCCCATGTGGATTCGTTCACCGCTGAAAAAGGCGCAACAAGTATGCTTTGATTAGTCCATTCGTAAAGAAAATGCAGTAAAGAGCCTGCTGCTGACGTAAACAGAAATCCGCCTATCTGCCAAAAGGTCAATGATTTTTTCAAATAAACACCTACTTATACCCATATACATATAAGTATATTCTGTTATGTTTGCCGTTATTCAGTTTTATCATCCCATTATCTTGAAATATTGAACCTGCCGTTTTTCGTGTTTCATCGGACCGGCAGTTGCCGCAGCCCTGTATGAAGGCAATTGAGTTTTATTTGATAAGCCCCGATAAAAAACAGAAAAAATATTTACAACCTTACAAAATCTTAAGATTATCTGCATTGAAAAACCCGATGCATATCTGTATAATATAAACAGTGAAAAAATCAAGGACGGTGAAAGCATGAAAACAAAAATACTCCTTGTTGAAGATGATATTTACCTTCGTGAAGGTTTGTGCGAACTTCTTTTAAAAGAGGGTTATGAGCCTGTGCCCGTGTGCAATTGTGCCGAAGGCAAAAGGCTTTTCACCGAATCTGCCTTTGACCTTATTATCCTTGATGTTATGCTCCCCGACGGAAGCGGTCTTGACCTTTGTGCGTATATTCGCTCGGTGAGTGCCGATGCGCCGATACTTTTCCTCACCGCTTGTGACGAGGAGTTCCAGATTGTACGAGGTCTTGACGCAGGTGCAGATGATTATGTCACAAAACCTTTCCGCTTGCTTGAACTGCTTTCACGTATCCGTGCCCTTCTTCGCCGAAAGACCGTCAATACCGCTTATCAGTTGGGCGATATTTACGTTGATATTACAAATATGGCAGTGAAGAAAGACGGCGAAACGCTCTTCCTCACACCCACGGAATTTCAGATTCTCTCTGCCCTTGTTCAGAATAACGGCGTTATCGTGACCCGTGCTTTACTTCTTCAGCGCATCTGGGACGGCGACGGCAACTTCATTGACGATAACACTCTTTCGGTACACATCAGCCGTCTGCGTGATAAAATCGGTGCTCGACATATTGTGACTGTCCGAGGCACAGGGTACAGATGGGAGGAATGACCTTATGAAAGATATTTTTCTTGTCTGCGGTTTGATTGTTTTAGTTGTACTCTGCCTGCTTTTTCTCACTTTCCATATCATAAACCAAAAGAAAATCCGCAACCTGACCCGAAGTATTGATAAATTCATCAAAGACGGCACTATGACCGAGCTTTCTACCTCTGACGGAGATCTTGCACACTTGCAGAGCAATATATATGAACTCGAAACAAGGCTCGTTCAGGAAAGGGAGTACACAAAGCAAGAAGCAAAGAACAACACCGAATTTATCTCCGATATTTCCCATCAACTGAAAACTCCTCTTGCAGGGCTTCGTCTTTACTGCGAAATGGAGCACAGCACGTCGCCGAGCAGTCACACAGAAAAAGAGCTTGTGCTTATCAGCAAAATGGAAAAACTTATCCATAATGTGCTTAAGCTCGAAAAAATCCGTAATGATACCTATGTGATGAGTTTTGAAGAAACAGAGCTTTCCGACCTTTTGCTTGACCTCAAAGCAGAGTTTTCGGCTCTCTTCCCGACGAAAGCTATCACTGTTAAGGGCAAAGGTGCTCTTCGTACAGACAAATCCTGGCTTCGTGAGGCACTCGGTAATGTTATCAAGAATGCCTGCGAACATACGAAAGCGGACGGCAGAGTTGATATTATCATCGAAGAAGCAGAAAAGTCTGTCAGTGTGATTATTGAAGATAACGGTGGCGGTGTACCCGAAAATGAACTGCCTATGCTTTTCAGAAGATTTCACCGTACCGAGAACGCTTCACCCGACAGTGCAGGTGTAGGTCTTTCTATAACCAAGGCGATAGTTGAAAAGCATCATGGTACGGTTACTGCCGAAAACGGCGAACAGGGACTGCGTATTGCTATGTGCTTTCCCATAATTGATGCAAATTTAAAGTTGTAACATAAACTGGCTAAAGGATTGATTTTTTCTTCCCTTTCTTGTATAATGAGGAAGATAATACGCAAGATAATATGGAAGATAAGAGGTGTTTTTTTGGAAGGATATAAGCCGCCGTTTGAAATTACAAATAAAATTTTAACTTATGTAGCTTCGATTTCAGAGAAAATAGGTCAAATATCAGCCACTTCAAACCTTGAATCAAAGCCACATCTGAGAAAAAACAATAAAATTAAATCTATACATTCCTCTCTTAAAATCGAGGCCAATTCTTTATCTTTGGGACAAGTCAGGGATGTTATCAACGGTAAAACTGTTCTGGGTGAGCAAAGAGAAATTCAAGAGGTCAAAAATGCCTATGATGCATACGAAAAATTAAGTGAAATTGATCCTTACAGCATAGGTTGCCTTAAAGAATTTCACGGAGTGATGACGAAATATCTTATTGAAGAATCCGGTGAATTCCGTAAGGGTGAAGAAGGGGTGTTTAACGGGGATAAGTGTATTTTTATGGCACCGCCCGCAAAACTTGTTCCGAATCTTATGGAAGAATTGTTTGAATGGATAAACGAAGCGAAAGATAATATTCACCCGCTTATTCTCAGCAGCGTGTTTCATTATGAGTTTGTTTTCATTCATCCTTTCTCTGACGGCAACGGCAGAATGGCAAGACTCTGGCACACGGCTATTTTATCAAAGTGGAAAAATATATTCGAATATATCCCTATTGAAAGTCAGATTGAAAAATTTCAGAATGAATATTATGAAGCAATAGCAAAATGCCATATAGATGGCACCTCAACAGTTTTCATTGAATTTATGCTGTTGCAGATTGATAAAATATTAACTGAAATTTCTGAAGAGATTCAAGAAAACAGCGAACAACTTTCTGAACTTGTAAAAAATCTGCTCGAGGTAATGGAATATGATTTACCTTATACGAGCAACAAACTTATGGAAAAGTTGGGGCTTAAATCAAAAGAAGCATTGCGAAGAAATTATTTGCGTCCTGCATTGGATATGAATTTAATCGTAATGACTCTGCCGGATAAACCCAACAGCAGAAATCAAAGATATATGAAAAAATGATAAGACGGCGATATTGGAGAGAATATCTTAATATCGCCGCCGATTTTATTTTTGATTTTCCTAAAATCTTACGAAATCTTAAGGTAAAAGTCACCTAATCGTAAGGTTGACCGTGTATGATGGACTTATCAAAACAAAAGGAGTGTTAATATGAACATTATCGAATGTAAAAATCTCACAAAAGAATACTTAAGCGGTGAAAACGTTGTCAAGGCTGTTGACGATGTAACGGTCAGTTTTGAACAGGGTGAATTCTGCGCTATCACGGGTCCGTCAGGTTCGGGCAAGTCAACTTTTCTTCACGTTTTAAGTTCACTTGAAACCCCCACAAGCGGCAGTGTTTATTACGGCGGAAAGTCCCTCTCGGCTTATAACGATAATCAGCTTTCAATTCTTCGCCGCCGCCGTTTCGGTTTTGTTTTTCAGGCTTACAATCTTGTTCAGGAACTGACGGGTTACGAGAATATTCTGCTTCCCGTTATGCTTGACGGCAAAAAGCCCGATGAGGAATATCTTAATAAGGTTATTGATATGCTCGGCATCCGTGACAGACTTGAACATCTGCCTTCTGCGCTTTCAGGCGGTCAGCAGCAGAGAATCGCCATCGCAAGAGCCCTTGCCAACAGACCTGCCATTCTTTTTGCCGACGAGCCTACGGGTAACCTTGACGGTAAAAGCGGACGTGAGGTGCTTTCACTTCTCAAATACGTCAGTAAGCAATTAGGCGTCACCCTTATTCTCGTTACCCACGACCTTCACGTTGCAGAGCAGGCGGAAAGAATCCTTACCATTGAAGACGGCAAGATTGTCAAAGATACAAGACCTGCACAGGATATATAAAAAAACAGTGAGCAGGTGAAAAGCAATGAACAAGAAACTCACTGTTAATTCCCTTGCTTTCGGCAACCTGAAAATGCGTAAAAAACAATATAGCCTGATGATTATAGGTATCGTTCTTGCAATGATATTTTCTTCGGGTGTGCCTTTTTTCGTGTCCTGTATGAATTCTTCTCAGGAAGAAGCAAGGTTCAGACGGCAAGGTAAACAAGATACAATTATCGTAAACGCACAAAATTACGATTTTACACCTGCAATAAATCAGGGTGCAATTGACGGCGAAATCGGCTATGCTCACGTTCTGTCTTTTGTGTGGAATGAAAGTGAAGACAGTTCCGACGGTACGATGTTAGGTTGGCTTGACGAAAGAGCAACGGAACTTTATTATCCCCAGATTATTGAAGGCAGAATGCCCGAAAAAGAGGGCGAAATTATCTTTGAAAAAAATGCCCTTTCAAGAATGAAGATTGAAGCCGAGGTCGGTGAAGAAATTACACTTAAAGCACTCACCTGCAACGGTGCAGAATTTCTCGGTGAAGAAAAAGATAAGACATATACCCTCGTGGGTATTATGTCGGATAAAAAGGCTAACATTGAGAATTTCAGCGATACCTCAATGGAAAAAGCCGCTTTGATTCCTGCCGCTTTTGTTGCCGAAAATACTCAAACTGATATCGGCGGTAAAGAGGCTTTGGTTGCCTTCCTTAATGAAAAATATCTTGAGGGCAGCAATTTGCTTTGGTCAACGATAGATTATAACGATAAAATCGGAACCTCCTATGTTTACAGAGTAAGCGTTGGTGATACATATTACAACATTGCCAACAACACAGGCACTATGGCTTTCCTTGCAATTCTTCTTGCCTTTATGTCCTGCTTCGGCATTGTCAACGCCTTTAACTCAAATCTTAAAGAGCGTAAAAATCAAATCGGTATGCTCAAAGCCGTGGGTGCAACAAGAAGACAGATAATCAACATTTTCGGCAGAGAGGCTTTTATTATCTGTGCTTTAACTGCTCCCGTCAGCATCGGTGTTTCCTACGGTACGGTTAAGCTCTTTGCAAAACTTATGGGTGACGGCTTTATCTTTAAGCCTGATGTAACCGTACTTTTAATCGGTACACTTTTCGGTGTGCTTTGCGTTATGCTTTCGGCTCTTATTCCTCTTTGGAGCATTTCAAAATTACCGCCTATGCAGGCAATAAGAGATATTGAACTGATGCGTAAAATGAAAAACAAAAAGATTAAAAGTCAGAAACAGTTTAATGTTTCCCGTCTTCTTGCAAAAAGAAAACTGACCTTTTCAAAGGGCAGACAAATCAGTGTTTGTATTATTATCACCTGTGCAATCGTTATCAGTTGTATTTCTATGTCTTTTCTTTACACAACAATTGAGGACACAAGCAGTTTTTATAACGCCGACTATGAGGTTACTCATAACGGTATGGCAGGCCCAAGCAATACCTTCATAAATTATGAAAACACAAATTTACCTTTAACGGAAAACTCAAGATACGAAATACTTGAACTGCCGCAGGTTGCAAATGTTTACGGTGAAAAGCAGCTTAATGTTAACATTGTTTTTGAGGATGAGGTTCCCGAATATTTACAGATAAATGAATATATATCCTATTCAAACACAAGTTCACGTTTTATAACTGCAAACGATGTAGCCAACGCTGAGGCTTTATCGGTAAGCGGTAGTTCTTATGTTTCGTCTGAAAATATCAAAGTTACCAAAGAAAACATAAAAGAATTTATGCAGGCTGCAACCAATCCCGACTATACCTATACAAAGCAGGTTGCAGGCTTCACCACGGAAGAACTTTTTAATGCAACGCTTGTTGCCAAAAGTTCCGCACTTTTTGACTATGATGAAAGCAGCATAATTGACGGCGAAATCAATCTTGACAAAATCAACTCAGGTGAGGAAATCGTTATTTGTGCTCCCGAAAAAATCGGCTTTGCCTATGAAGAATCTCCGGGCGGTGGTTATTCCTACGGACTTTACAACCTTTCCGAAGAACTGAATTCAGACGATATTTCGGATAAAGAGATGATGAAAAACATTAAAGCAGAAGCCGAAAGTCCTTTTAAGGCAGGAGATACACTTACTCTTTCTCTTATTTGTTCAGATGCAAACGGCAATATTACAAGAGAAGACCGTGAGGTAAAAATCGGTGCGATTATCGAAGAAAACAATATATCGGGCAATTTTTCAATATATACAACAATCGAAGGTCTTAACACCTTTAATGCAAAGTTTGACTATCTTCAGTTTGATGTTGAACTTAAAGAAGAATGTACGGCAGAAATTGACCAGCAGATGCAAGCAGAACTTGCGGCTATGTTCCCGGGTAAATATATCGGCTCAGCATTCGCTTTCAACGAAGGTGAGAAGCAGGAATTCCGCACATTAGTTCTTTCCGTTTCATCACTTATCCTCGTTTTCCTTTGCGTATGCATTTCTCTTATAAATAACTCAATCAGTGCCCAAATCCGTGAGGGTAAGCGTTCAATCGGTACACTGCGTGCCGTTGGTGCTTCGGAAAAAGAACTTGTTCTTTCTTATGTTTTGCAGATAGCAAGTATGCTCCTTTGGGGCTTCGGTACGGGTACGGTCTTGTACGTTGTTTCTTACCGAACAATCGGATTGATAGTAACGGCTGATTACTGGCCTCTTGTGCTCTGGCCTGCATTTTTGGTCTTCGGCGTTCTGGCTTTGGTATGTTACATCAATCTTAAAACTAAAATCAAAACCGTTACAAAGCACAGCATAGTTGAAAACATCAGAGAATTGGGGTGACGGAAGATGAAAGATAAAAAGAAACTTACCATAAATGCTCTTGCTATGGGCAACCTTAAGCAAAGGCGAAAGCAATATACAATACTTGTTATCGGCATCGTGCTTGCTATGGTGTTCTCGTCGGGGATTATGTTCTTTGTTTCCTGTTGGCAGACATCTATACAGGAAAGCAAAGACAGAATCTACGGCAGGCAGGATGAGATTTACATCAAAGCTACCGACTTTGATTTTGAAGAAGCAATGAATAAGGGATATATTTCCGAATATGCTCTCGCTCATACCATAGGCTTTGCTTACAAGAATGAAGAGAAAAACGACCTTGGCACCGCCGTTGCCTGGCTTGATGATAAGGCGACAGAGCTGTATTATCCCTACCTGTTTGAAGGCAGACTGCCCGAAAAAGATGGCGAAATAGCTATAGAAAAGCAAACCCTTATGCAGTTGGGCTTTGAAGAAAAAAAGCCCGGAGAACAGATTACTCTGAATATGAAAATACCTGACGGCAAAGGCTTTTCTGATAAAACCGAAAAAAGAACCTATACCCTTGTGGGCATTGTGATTAATAAAAAAACTCATGTCTGCGACAGTGAAAATCCTGAAACTACGGCTTATATGCCCTCTGCCTATGTTTATAAAGGTGAGCAAACTGCCGTGGGCGGCAAGGAATTGCTTGTCGGCTTTGTTAGTTGGTATAGCTATGAAGCCCGCGATAAAGAAGAATATTATAATCTTACGGCAGACTGTGAAAGGATACCCACAAGTTACCGCGATAGCAACGACGGTGCAAACGGCTCAGACATAGGCGGAACAATGCTTTACACTATAGGCTTTGCGGTTATACTTACCATTGTTTCCTGCCTTGCAATAGTCAACTCCTTTGCAAACAATCTGCGCGAAAGAAAAAGACAGATTGGTATGCTTCGCGCCGTGGGTGCAACAAAACGGCAGATTATATCAATCTATGCACGCGAGGCTTTTATAATCAGTCTTATTACGGCACCGCTGAGTGTTTTCATTTCTTATTTCGGTGTTAAGCTTATTGCAAAGCTTATGGGTGAAGATTTCATTTTCATACCGCAGATATGGGTTCTTGCAGCAGGTGCGGCTGTGAGTGTTATCTGTGTAATGTGTGCGGCTCTTATCCCTCTTATCTCCGTTTCAAAAAGCTCACCTATGCAGGCAATCCGCAATGTGGATTACACAAGAAAGCTTCGCAGAAGAAAAATCCGTTCACAAAAAAGCTTTAATGTGTCTTCACTTCTTGCAAAAAGAAATATCACCCTTGCCCGTTCAAGACAGGTTGTTGTCAGCGTCATTCTTTCAATAACAATCTTTTGCTCCTGCTACGGCTTTTCAGCCATCAGCCACGAGCTTGATGAAACAGGTTACTCCGGCTATGAATATGAGCTTTGGGACAATGCGAGCTATATAAGTCTGATTCACAACGAAACCCTTGACTACAGAGGCTACTCCGACAATGACATTGCGGAGCTGATGTCCTCGGGATATTTTGAAAGTGTTTTTGCAACTAAAAGCTGTATGGCAAACATCCTTACCGAAGAGTTTAACGATTATCAGAGATTGATTGCGGTAAGCGATAACTTTTACGGTATTTATGAGTATGTGGATAAAGGTGTTACGGCGGAAAATTACAGAGAAAAGGTAACGGGAAAATTCAGCGAAGGATATAACGAATTAAGGGTAAAATATAATATCAGATCCCATATTCTGCCTGCAACCTTTACCAGCATTAACGATGAATATTTTGAGAAAATAAAGGATATTGTCGACGGTGAAATTAACCTTGACAAAATCAACAGCGGTGAGGAGATTGTTCTCATTGCACCCCAAAAAATCGGCATCTACATTGATGACTACGGTATGGAGGGTTACACCTTTCTTGAAGCTGATGCTATTGACGATAGCAGACCGCCGAATGAAGAACGGGAATATATTGAAATTCAGGAATGCACCTATAAGGTTGGTGATGAAATTGACCTTAGTATCATAAGTTCATCCTTAAAGGATGAAAATCAGTTTGTTAAAACTGACCGAAAGGTAAAAATCGGTGCAATCTTAAACGATGAACCGGATGGATTTGGCGGAATGTTCCCTTACATTGATTCTGTGGGCATACTTACAACCAACACCGCAAGCACCCTTTTCGCTCCCGAGATTGATTATGTTGCCCTTGACCTTAAAGCAAAGGGGGAGTTTGATGATGAAGCAAATGCAATAATTTCACCTTTTGTTGAAAACATTGCACTTTCCATTACAGACGGAAGTTTCCGAAATAATTATGAGTTTTCAAAGAAAACTGAGCAACAACTGAAAATTTTTATTTTCGGTATGATTTGCGTTATTGCTCTTTTCCTTGCAATCTGCGGAAGTGTTGTCAATAATGCTCTAACCGCACGAATCAGAGAGGGTAAAAGAGAAATCGGTACTCTCCGTGCTGTTGGTGCCGACCTTAAGGTGCTTTCTTCGTCATATATCAGACAGTTACTTGTAATTTTTGGTTGGGGTTACGGTATAGGCTTCGGTCTTTACATCGGCGTTTACTGGCTTCTTGCAATACTCAACAAAGCTTTGGAATGGGGCGAGGAAATGATTGAGTTCAGAATTTTTGAAACAATCTTAATGTGTGCTGTTTTGTTCCTTATTTGTGCTGTAAATCTCACCCTCAAAATCAAACAGGAAATGAAACACAGCATAGTCGAAAACATCAGAGAACTATAAAAGAGGTGAAATTTATGAAAAAATCAATAGCCCTTATCCTTTGCTTTCTCTTGCTCTTAACACCCATGGTCGCCTCTGCGGCAGAGCAAACCGAAGAAACCGTCTACGCCACGGATAATGTGAACATCAGAACCGAACCTAACACGGACTGCGACATTATAACCGTACTGAAAAAGGGCAGTTCCGTAACACGCACGGGCGAAACTGACGACGGCTGGAGCAAGGTGCTTTATGAGGGCAAGGAATACTATATAACAAGTGAATATCTTTCTCCCGTTCCTCCCGAAGAAACGGAAAAACCGACAGAGGAAACAAAGGAAGAAACAACGGAGGATAACTCTACACCGAGATTTATGGTGACATCATACGAACTGAGCGAAAAGAGTCTTTCTCCCGAAAAGTCGGCAACATTGAGCGTTACCTTCAAAAATTACAGCAGTACCAAGGCTCTGTATAACATCAAGTTCAGCCTTGAGGATCCCAGCGGTGAGATTCTGACAACGGGTATGCCTACGAAATACGTCAAGTCAATTTCCGCAGGCGGTGTGTACACCTGGAATATTGAACTTACGGCAATAAACACCGCTTCTATAGGTCAGCACGATTTACAGGTGTCGGCAGAGTACGAGGACAAAAACTTCGGCTCTTACTCCTCAAGCGACACGGTGAGAGTTGACGTCAAACAGAGCGTAAAACTCAAATACAGCGGTGCAACTTTACCCAAAAAGGTAATTCAGGGCGACACGCAGACTGTTACCATTGACCTGATGAACACAGGCAAGAGCACCATTTACAACTGCACTCTTGATTTTGACATTGAGGGTATGCAGTCAGGCGGCAGTGTGTTTGTGGGTAATATTGAGCCTGCACAAAGTGCCCAAGGCTCCGCAAATCTGCGGGTTGACAGCGACGCTCTCGGCAAGGTCACGGGCAAAATCACCATCACCTATGAAGACGATTACGGCAAGGAGTACAAGAAAACCGCCGATGTCAGCACGATTATCGAAGAAAAGGTTGAGCAAGTAGTAACCACAGATGAAGACGAAAAAGAAAAGAAAAATCCTCTTTGGTGGCTGTTTATTCTTATCGGTCTTGCAGTCGGCGGCGGTTTAGGCTTCGGCATTCCCTGGCTTATCAATGACAAGAAGCAGCGGAAAGAGGACGATTTGAGGCTGTAACAGAATTAAAGCGGCAAACACAAGAACAGTTATCAAAATATATTGATAATTTTAATGAATTTTCTTCGTTTCAATTATTATCTTCCCGTTCGCTCCCTCTATTATATGTATTTTAATCTGCTGAAAAAGAAAAGTTGAAAAAGATGTTGCATTATTCGCAAAAACGATGTATAATTGCGTCGTAATAAGCGTTTATGCGAATAATATATTTGGGGCGGAATGCAGGAAGTATGGAATATTTGAATATAACCGAAACGGCAGAAAAATGGGGAATTTCCCCAAGACGATTGCAAACATTGTGTGCTAACGGAAAGATTGAAGGGGCTACACGCTTCGGTAAAGCGTGGATGATTCCCAAGTCAACCCGTAAGCCCGTTGACGGAAGAACCAAAGCAAGCAAGGAAAATAAGGCTATATCATCAGAAAAAGATATGCCGATGCCTCGGAAAACTCCTTTTTTGCATATGACCGATTTGTATAGTTCTGCAGGAGATGTTGAAAAGAGCATTGCAGCACTCGCAAATAACCCGGAAGCACAAACGCTTTTTGCGGCGGAAATCTCTTATTCCAAAGGGGAAATAGATAAGGTTTACGACAGCGCTTATTATCTGTTGCATAAGCACTCGGGCTTTTACGCTGTTATTTCAGCAGGTATGCTTTTAGCCCTGTGTGCAATTTGGCGAGGCGACTTGAATATGTGGCGGCAAGCAAAGATACATATAGCACAAGCACCTGCAAAATCAGAAGAAGACCGAGATATCATATCCTTCTCAATAACAGCAATCGACAGTATTCTGTATGACGTTTCTTCCTTCCCCGAATGGTTTAAATTAGGGCGTTTTGAGCCGTTACACAAGGATGCGCTTCCAGCGGCAAAGGTGTTTTATGCCAAGTACCTCTATGCTGTTGGCTATGCTCTTGCCACAAAACAGTTTGAAATACAAGGGGTTCAGGGTCTGTCGTTACTTGCAATGATTCCCAATACTATTGAACCGATGATTTCCCAAGCGGTTGCCGATAATTCGATTATTGCCGAAATTTATCTGCGTATGACTTGTGCGGCTATTTACCATAACAGCGGCAACAATGAACAGGCGATTTATCATATTGATCGTGCAGTGGCACTTGCTTTGCCCGATAAGTTGTTCGGGCTTTTAGCCGAGTACGGTCGAACCTTGGATTCGCTTCTGGAACAACGGATATCCAAGGCGGATGAAAAAGCGTGGAAAGAGGTGCGTGATCTGTACCGTATTTATTCGGCAGGCTGGATAAAACTCAGCGGCTCTGTTCGTGGAAAGAATTTGGCAACAACCCTTTCACCTAAAGAACGTGAAGTGGCAAAACTTGCTTCGTTCGGTTTCAAAAACGGTCAGATTGCATCTGCTCTTAATATGTCGGTATCCGCTGTAAAACAAGCAGTTACCAATGTTTCTAACAAGACAGGTATGACCAGAGAAGATTTCGCTGCAATTTTATAATAGCCGATTTCGGCAAAAAAAGGACATATCATACCTTGAAATTTATGACCGAAAAAAATCGTTTTCGGATATACCTAACATCAAAAACATCTGCTATACTATTGTCATCAAATGGTATGGCAGATTTTTCTTTTTTTCGTGATACAGAAAGGAGCCTATATGTTATCAAAGGTTATTATGCAAGGCGCGGAACAACCGCCCGCACCCAAAGAGGGTGACTTATATAAAGAAGTGACCGTCTCCGGAAATACATTCAGGTTGCTGTATGGTTATTACGAGAACTTTGAACGGGAAAGTCCCTTTAACGATCCGATGCCGATTTATCCGGATTTTATAAAGGATCCGCATTATACGGCCCGTGGAATACCGATTGTGACGGCAATGCAAAACGTATGTGAATTCTATAGCGGAAAAAACGATGAGGACAGTTGTTGCGCTGATTGTCTGTTTTTCCAAAAAAGCGAAGAACTGTTCGGATTTTGCAATTGCCCCCAAAACAAACGGTATAATGAAGAAAAGACGGTTGTAAAAAATGAATAGAATACGACGGTCCGATCTTCAAAAGAAAACAGCCAACACAAACCCCAAAAAACACCCTCGGAGGTAATGATATGAAAACGAAAATTTCACAAAGAACTTTAAGCGTATTTCTTTGTATTGCGCTTATTATGTCCTGTCTGCCGCTTTCGGTAATGGTGGCAGGCACAGGAACAGGAACAGGCACATCCGTTGCAGATGCGAAAACCTTAAGCGATTGGGAAACTTGGTTTTCTGCTGACAGCAGCCGTTATGCAGGCGGAGTCTTCGTAGATAAGTCGGTTTATACGGCAACAGAAGCAACGACTGACACCTATTTCGAGGATATCCGTGATTCCCTGTCTTTCGGCAGTGATAACTTCGGTAACGAGAATTTTATGGTTGCTCTTTCAGCACTCGGTTCCAACTCCGAAGTGCTCGGCTATTCCCATACACCCACCGACACGATGCTGGTATTGGATGCGAGTACAAGTATGGGAACAGGCGCTGCCGCCTCTTCTTCCATAGATGATATGGTATCAGGCGCCAACGAGGCTATAAAACGCTTGTTGGATTTAAATAACTACAACCGTGTGGGTGTGGTAATTTATAACGGTACGGCCTCTGTTCTTCTGCCGCTTGACCGCTATACTGCCGACAATTCCGATGGCAATATCCTTGTGTATTCAAGAAATAACAACCAAAACCGTATCAACATTGCTTCCGGTGTTAAAGACGGTAACGGCGACAAAGTTAGTACTTCTTATATTACTCAGGCGCAGGGAACTTATACGCAGGGCGGTATTTATGCCGCTGCGCAGGAATTTTTGGCGGCCGATACCGTTATTGAAGAAGGAAAGATTCAGGGCGGCACCAACCGTCTGCCCATTATGGTACTGATGACCGACGGCGAGCCTTCCTACCTCACCAAAACAGGCTCCGACAATACCATCGACAAATACAGTGCCGCTACAAACGACAATGTGGACAGAAGTGTCTTCAGAGAGGATGACATTACCGCATTCAGCACCATGCTGACAGCCGCCTGGGCTGAGGCAGAGATCACAGCACATTATAATAACGATACCCGTTTTTACACCTTGGGTTACGCACTTTCCGAAAACCATAAGTATGCCCAGAACGTTCTTGACCCGATGAATCCCAATAACAGTCTGGCTGCCCGTTTTTCAAACTATGCCTCGCAGTATCTTGCCATGCAGCAGAATGAAACCGCCGCCTTCAGAGATGAAAATAATCAGATTGCCTTCCGAGTTACAAGAGCATCTTCAACCGACAAGGTCACTTCCCTTGATTATGTTGACAGATATTGGCAGGCTTCCCAGGCTTCTCAGCTTTCGGCGGCTTTTGATGCGATCGTTGACGAAATCGTAATCCAGTCCCGCTATTACAGCACTTTGGTTTCCAATAACAATTATGCACAGGACGGTTTTATCTCTTTTACCGATGAGATCGGCACTTATATGGAGGTAAAGGATATTAAGGGCATATATATCGGTGACAGCAAACTGATTTCCGGCGGTATGTTTTCCGAGTTCGCAACAACCGGCGCCGTGAAAGACTACGACAATTCCAAATATTCCGATGAAGAACTTGATGGCTTTGAAAATGAGATTCTCAGTGCCGTTTCCGAACGCTTCAGTATATCACTTTCGGAAGCCTCTTTGTTGATTCAGACGGCAAAGGATAACGGCTTTATTTCCTACACCTCTCCCGATGAGTTCTCTAACTATATTGCTTGGTATGCCGATGAAGACAATAACTACCTGGCACCCTATACAAATGCTGCTGTTCAGACACAAAACAGCGCAAAATACATTGTCCGCTCGTATTTCTATATGGGCGATGTCACCCAGAACCACGTTGAGACCTCTATGCTTTATGCACTGGTCCGTGTGAGAGAGGATATTGAGACAGGCAGACAGATCGTTGATATGAACGTTCCCGCCGCACTTGTGCCTCTCGTTACCTATACCGTTACGGTTGAAGGCGATGTTTTAAACTCCGAAAATATTACGGGAATTACCTGTGAACAGAAAAAGCCTATCTCCTTGCTTTTTGAGGTCGGTCTTGACAGTGATATCACACCGATCAATATTACGGAAAAGGTTTCAGAGAATTTCCGCAAGGATGAAAACGGCGTTTACACTTTCTATACAAACCGTTGGAGAGATGAAGACGGCGGTATCTTTACGATTTCCGACGAACCCGATCCTCATGTTTTCAATCACGGTATTATGAATACCACCGTTGCACAGTTTATTCCCTCTCTTGAGAATGAGCGCTACTATTACACCGAGAATATGCAACTTTTAGACAGTGATTACAATGTCTATACAGGAACTAAACCGACGGCAAACGGCACCTACTACGTTGCATACAAATGGGTAGAAGGCAATGCAAATTCCGCTGTGCTTAAAACCGCATACGATATCGTTCCCTATGAAATTTTAAAGGATGAAAACAACTTTATTCAGATCGACGGCAATCAAGGCTGGTTTATTAAAAAGGGTACGCCGCAGTACTACTACGGTGAAGAAGTGCACGGCGAACAGGGACACACACATAAAAACGAAAACACAACAAATACCCTTGCCTTCGCCAATTATCCTCAGATCGTGCATCACACTTCCGAAAGTCATTCCGGCTATCATATGCTCAACTACCTCGGCAATAACGGCCTTGTCAAAGCATCTTCTGCACAGGGCATCAAACTCAGCAAGACCGTCAGTCAGGCGGTTGAGGATGCTCCCGATTCCTTCGGCTTTGAAATTGCATTAAGCGGCACGGACTTGGAAAATTCCTATCCCGTGTATATCGAACACGCTGACGGCACTTCAAGCAGCACAACGGCGGCTGTTATCGGCGGCAAGATCACCGTCACGCTTTCCGATGGCGACGTGGCTTATATTTACGATCTTCCCGTTGGAACGGAGTATGTTGTCACCGAGAAGTATAATTCATATTATACAGGCACAAGTTCCGATGCAAGCGGAACGGTAGCCCTGCACACACTTTCGGCTGTTGATTTTGTCAACTCGCCCAAGGGCTATGGCAGTCTTTTGGTAGAAAAGGATGTAACGCATCCCTTTGCCACCGTTTCGGCGGAACTTGAGAATATGGAATTTGACATCACCGTAAAATTTGAAGGCGATGCAGATGACCTTTCGCAGATCAGGGTGCCTGAAGGCAGCGATCTTGTTCCTGCGGTTGAAGGCGGCACTTATACCTATTCCTTTAAACTGAAAGACGGTTACGACGTTCTCTTTACCAATATCCCCGAAGGTATAGAATATACGGTAAGTGAGAGCAATATTCCCGCAGGATTTACCCTTGAAACGACGGATCTTGCAGGAGAAATTTCTCAGAACACGCAGTCAGAAGTACTGCTTGTAAATGACTATAATCCGGCTCCCGTTTCACCCGACATTACAATCAGCGGCGAGAAGAATCTCCTTGGCGAAAGAGAATGGGATGCTGAAACAGATAAATACCAAGTGGCTTTACAGCAGGTTGTTTTCGGCGGTCAAGAGACGGTTGCCGTTGGTGCTCCGATCATTGCGGATATCGTTAAAACCGACGGTTCTGACTATGCGATTGATATGAGCGCTATTGAATATGATAAGATCGGCACCTACAGTTACATCGTTTACGAGGTGTATCCCGACGCCGCCGATCGTGTTGACAGTGTTTCGTATGATACCGGTATTGCCGCATTCTCTGTAACCGTTGCGGATAACGGCACGGGAACATTAAGCGTTGACAACGTTACCGTTCACCAGAACACAGCAACGATAGACGGAAATGCCAAAGACGGTTGGACGATTACCAAGAACTTTACAAACTATTATAAGGCAATGACGGTTAGTTTCCCCGTTGTGAAACGGGTCGTAGACGAAGATGACGCAACGGTTGAGGTGCAAAACCATCGTGGCGGTATCATGTTTGCGTTGTATGATTCACCTGCTGCCGAAACTCCCGTTTACAGCACGCTGACCGATGAAAACGGGTATGCCGACTTTACCTTTGCTGTTAAACAGAGCGATTATGAAACGGTGAAGTATTATTATCTGAAGGAAATTATTCCTCTTGTAGACAGTCAGGTCGTGGGTATGACTTACGATACGGCGTTCAAGTATGTTATTGCGGTTGAGTGGTCGGATATTAACACCGAGGCTCCTGCCGTTAAGTATTATCATTACAGTGAAGATGCTCCCGACGGTCTCGGAAGTGAGATAACTGATATTGAAACCGATCCTCTTGTGATCACAAACACCTACGACGGCACGGTATCGACTACTGCTCTTGATCTGGGCGGCATAAAAACGCTTAACGGCGGTGCACTCAGAACGGATGACAGTTTTACTTTTGAACTGTACGAAACCGACGCAACCTTTGATACAAGCGGTCTTACACCGCTGCAGACGAAAACCGTTAACGGTCAGACTGCAAACGGTGCCTTCAACTTTGACGGAATAACCTTTTATACGGCAGGAACGAAGTATCTGGTTGTTTCTGAAAAGGTCGGCAATGCAGGCGGTATCGGATATGATAACACCCGCTATCACATTACCGTAGATGTGGCAAAGAAAACCACCGACGGCAACAAGACGGTTCTCACGGCTGCCGTGACCCGTCTGCACAAGGTTGGCGGCGGCGATGTTCAAGCCGATGAACTGAACTTTAACAACACCTATACCATAAATGACCGAGAAGAGATTACGGTTAAGGGTCAAAAGAGTTTGCTCGGAAGAACACTTGTTGAAGGCGAGTTCACCTTCGGTCTGTACCAGGAAGGCAGTGACACACCGTTATATACCGTTTCCAATGACAAGGACGGCTATTTCACCTTCCCGACACTTACCTACGAAATTGCCGATGAAAAATCTTACGGCAAGACCTATACCTACACTCTGAAGGAAATCATTCCCGATGGTGACAAAAAGGGTGTAACCTATAATTCCGATAACAAGTCGGAATACACAATTGTTGTTGAGTTAAAGGATGACGGCAACGGCGGTATAACCAAGAAGGTAACCCTTGACGGTCAGTCTGTTTCAGACATAAATGCTGTCTTTGTAAACAGTTATGCGGCAGAAAGTACGAGTCTGACTATTTCAGGCACAAAGGAATTTAACAAGGATAGCGGAGAATTCTATTTTGACCTGTACGAAACTGATGAGGACTTTGCTATTTCGACCGATAAAGTGATTAAAACCGCCAAAACCACCGTTGTAAACGGCAGCGGCGAATATTCGATCACGCTGGATTACACCAATGCCGATAGAGGTTATCACTATTATGTACTCAAAGAGGCTGTTCCTGTTGAAACAAACGGTGTTCTTTACGATGCTACTCAGTATTATATTACGGTAAATGCTTTGGATAACGGACACGGCGAAATGGAAGCACATGTAATGAGCGTTATTTCTGCCCATACCACTGACGCTGTTACCGTATCAACCTTGAATTTTACCAACAAGTATGTTGTAGATTCAACTCAAATCGAAATTAAGGGTCAAAAAGTTTTGGAAGGCAGAACTCTTGCGGAAAACGAGTTCAAATTCCTCCTTTATCCTGCCGATGAAACCTATGCAGTGTATGAAGAAACTACTGCTATGGAAACCAAGAACGAGGCAGACGGCAGTTTTGCATTTGATGCTATTACCTTTGCGGAAAGCGGAACCTACTACTTTGTTATCAGCGAGGATCCCGATACTACGGCAGAGCGTGTTACCAACGATACCACCGTATATCATATGGCAATCGAGATTAAGGATGATGAGAACGGTAACCTTTACGAAGTAAGCCGCATTATCACCAAGGCAGGCGGTAACGATGCCGTTGAAAGTTTAGTATTTAACAACATCTTCACTCCTAAAGCTGAAGATATTACGGTAAATATTGCAGTTGAAAAGACGGTTGTAAACAAGGGCAGCGAAAATATCGGCCCCGAAGGCTTTGAGTTTGTTCTTGAAAACACCGAAACAAAGGAAAAGTTCAATGTGAAGACCGATGCAGACGGAAATGCAGACTTCGTTCTCGGATATACCGAGGATGATATCGGCAAGACCTTCACCTACAAACTGACCGAACTTGACGACGGTAAAGCCAACGTGACCTACAGTGACGTTGAGTACACCGTTACGGTTACTGTCTCGCTGAACGAAAACAATGAGTTGGTTGCAACTTTCACCAAGAACGGTGAAAATGCAACGGCAGTTGTTGCAGAGTTCGAGAACATTTACGAGTATACACCCGATCCCGATCCTGTCCCCGAACCCGAACCCGAGCCGGAACCCGAGCCGGAGCCCGAAACTGAGCCCGAAACGGAGCCCGAACCGGAACCCGAAACGGAGCCCGAAACGGAGCCCGAAACTGAGCCCGAAACGGAACCTGAAACGGAACCCGAAACGGAGCCCGAAACGGAACCCGAAACGGAACCCGAAATGGAGTCCGAAACGGAACC
>CAYNIN010000006.1:0-44670 GCA_964397395.1 uncultured Faecalibacterium sp. | reverse complement strand
TCGTCACTTCGTGACACTCCCTCTAACAGAGGGAATTACCTTTCAGGCGAGGCAAATCACCTCTCCGTCAGCCTGCGGCTGCCACCTCTCCTTTCAGGCGAGGCTTATTTTACTGCAACTTAAAACCGCTATTAAAGCAATATCATTAACTTAAGGAAAATGAAACAATGTTGTAGGGTCACGGCGTGCCGTGACCGCCGGTATAACCATACTGTTCTTATCAAAATGAATTTCGCTGAATCATTTTTGTATATAAAATTTGTGGGATAGTGCAGTTTTTGCAAGTTGATTTCAGGTGAGGCGGAATGTTACGATACGGCTTTATGTATGCAAAAAAGGACACGGAGAGTCGTGTCCTTTCTGTATCATTATATAAAAGTAAGTTCAAGTTTATCTTCTTTCACTTCAACGGCGATTGCCGATACGGGTGAATCTGCGTTATCAATTATAATGTTTGCAATTTCGTCTTCAACTTCTTTTCTGATAAGTGTTCTTAAATCTCTTGCACCTCTTGTGCCGCCTTCTGCTTTTGCGGCAAGGTATGTGCAGACTTCATCAGTCCACTTGAAGTCGATACCCTTTTCTTTAAGAGAGCCGACAAGTTCTTTTAAAAGAAGATCCGAAATCTTTTCATAGTCCTCTTTTGTCAGAGAGTTGAAAATTGCAACCTCATCTACTCTGCCGATAAATTCGGGGCGAAGGAAATCCGAAAGGGCTTTCATAACCTTTTCTTTCGTTGCCTCTGCCTTGTCCTTACCGAAACCGATTGAACTTCCTTTTCTTTCACTGCCTGCGTTTGAAGTCATAACGATAATTGTATTTTCAAAATTAACCGTTCTGCCCTGGGCATCGGTAATTCTGCCTTCATCAAGAATCTGCAGAAGTATATTCATAACATCGGGGTGAGCCTTCTCAATTTCGTCAAAAAGAATAACGCTGTAAGGCTTTCTTCTCACCTTTTCGGTAAGTTGTCCTGCTTCATCGTAACCGACATATCCCGGGGGTGAGCCGATAATTCTTGAAACGCTGTGCTTTTCCATAAACTCCGACATATCAAGACGGATAAGGGTTTCGGGAGTTGAGAAAAGTTCGGTTGAAATCTGCTTGACAAGTTCAGTTTTACCAACGCCCGTAGGTCCGACAAAAATGAAAGATGCAGGACGTCTGCGAGGGCTTATCTGAACTCTGTTTCTCTTGATAGCGGAGGAAATTGCACGAATGGCTTCATCCTGACCGATTACTCTCTGTTTGAGTGTTGCCTCAAGAGAAGCAAGTTTTTTCAAATCGCTTTCGATAATCTTTGAGGAAGGTACACCCGTCCACAGTTCAATTACCTTTGCAATATCTTCTTCCGTTACTGCGTTGTCACTTGCACCCACGGCGTAATTCGTGATGTCCGCTTCGCACTTGACAATGTCCGCTTTGAGTTTCGCAATGGCTTCGTAATCCATCTCTTCGGATGTGTTCATAAGTTCTTCTTCGTCGTCCTTAAGGTCGGCGAGTTTTCTTTCGCTTATTTCAAGGTCGCTGATACTCTTGTTGCGGAGATTTGCACAGGTACAGGCTTCATCAAGAAGGTCGATTGCTTTGTCGGGAAGAAAACGGTCTGTGATATATCTTTCGGAAAGTACAACGCTCTTTTTCACAAGTTCATCGGATATTGTAACTCTGTGATAAGATTCATAGTATTTCTTGATACCGAGAAGTATCTCCGTCGCATCTTCAATGGAAGGCTCGTCTATCTTTACAGGCTGGAAACGTCTTTCAAGAGCCGCATCTTTTTCAATATGCTTTCTGTACTCTGTGAAAGTGGTTGCGCCCACAACCTGAATTTCGCCTCTTGAAAGTGCAGGTTTGAGTATATTCGCCGCATTCATTGAGCCCTCGGCTTCGCCCGTACCAACAAGGTTGTGAATTTCATCGATGAAAAGAATAATATTGCCGTTCTCTTTCACCTCGTCAACAAGGCTTTTAATACGGCTTTCAAACTGACCTCTGAACTGCGTACCTGCAACAAGTGCGGTTAAATCAAGAAGGTGTATTTCCTTGTCGGCAAGTTTGGCAGGCACCTTGCCGCCGGCAATTCTCTGCGCAAGGGCTTCGGCGATTGCAGTTTTACCCACACCCGGCTCACCGATTAGGCAAGGATTGTTCTTTGAACGTCGGCAAAGAATCTGAATAACTCTTTCGAGTTCTTTATCTCTGCCGATAACGTTATCAACTTTGCCGCTTCTCGCTTTTTCCGTAAGGTCGGAGCAGTAAAGAGAAAGGAATTTGCGTTTCTTCTCTTTCTTCTTTTTGCTTTTCTTTGTTTCTTTTGTGTTGTTTTCCTCTTTTTCGGTTTTAACGGGTTTATTTGCATCGCCGTCTTTTTTCACCGCAAGACTGTTTTGCAAGTCACCGAAAAGCCCCTGCAGGAAAGGCATTGTAGGAGAGCCGCCTGCCTCAAAGCCGCCCTCTTCGTCAGAATCGGGGAACATATTACCGAACTGCTCACTGATTGAGTCAACATCTTCCTCGGTAATACCCATACTTTCCATCATCTGCTTGATGGGGCCGATGTTCATTTCCATTGCACAGTTAAGGCAAAGACCTTCGGGCACTGTTTTACCGTCAATAATTTTTGAAATAAATATCACCGCAGGACGCTTTCCGCATCTGCTGCAAACAACTTTTTTCATATAAAAAATACTGCGCCGAAGTTAATACTCCGACGCTTCCTTTCCGGAGAATTTGGTTTAAAGTTTAATTACTTCTTTAATGCTTTCTTTTTATCGAAGTACTCTTTAAACTGTCTGAAAGTTTCGGGCAAATAACTTACAAATGCCACGAGTGTCATAATTACCGAGATTACAATGATACCGCATACAACCACTGAAGGAAGTGCAAAGTATTCGCAGAAAACGCCTACTTCAGGACCGAAGCCCATAATGATAACCATACCCACGTAGAACACGAGTGTGGCGGCTTTACCGTAAATTTCAGCGGCACCGGGTCTGATGCCGAAAAGAAGCATAATAAGACCGCCGATGAGCATAAGGGCTTCTTTTGCAAGGAAAACGATGAACACATATCCGAAACTTCTGATGAGTTTATCTTCGGCAGTTGTGAAGTCGATAAGAAGCACTACGGCAATTGTAAGTTGTGAAAATTTATCGGCAACGGGATCAAGGATTTTGCCGAGTTCGCTGACCTGATTGAATTTTCTTGCAATAAGTCCGTCAAAGCAATCGGTAACAGCCGAAACGGCAAGAATGATAACTGCCACGATTTTCATATCGTTGTAGTAAAGATAAGCAAAAACGGGAGTAAGTAAAATTCTGATAACGGACAGGAGATTAGGGATAGTAAGACAACCTTTAAATAAACCTTTCATTTTAATTTACCTCACTTTTCAGTTAATAGTTGCACCGCTTACCGATGCAAAAATATCTTCAGCGGCAGAAACGATATAGGAACTGTTAACAAGTTCAGAAAAACCTGAATTGCCTGAGAGAGTAGCCACCATACCGAACAGTACCGCAATAATAACGACTGCAATAAAACCTCTTAATATGCCGATAACAACACCGAGGCTTTTATTAAGGCTCTTTACAACGGGGATCCTTTTAATCAGGAAATTAAGAACCTTAACGATAAATTTAATTGCGATGATAAGCACCACGGTAAAAAGTACAAACATTATAAACTGCGTTACGGCAGTGCCCACGGGAGTTACAATGTTATTCATCAAATGATCAATAAGAGTGCCTTCGGAAAATTCTGACGAAGAAATCTGATCTAAAAGAGCCTGTTTGTTTATACCTATCATTTCCATTATTCCGTTAAAGGAATCGGGAATGGAACTGACAGCCTGCTCAACCTGGGCACCGTAGTCCGTAGTGCCGACGGAACCGAGATTGTTTTCGAGAGTTGTTCTCGCCGTACCGCTTATAAAATTTTCAAAGAATACAGCCGCATAAGATTCGGAAAAAATTCTCGCCAGAAGCACCGAAAGAAACGTGCCGATAAGGTCAAAAAGAGATTTGAAAAAACCTTTTTTGGTCGATGAAATAACTACAACTACAAATATTACCAAAAGTATTATATCGATTATATATGCCATTTAATACCTCCTGATTCTATTTTTATTAAATTATATCATATCCGCAGGACGCAATTGTGTCCGTAGGGTATTATAACATAAAACTACAAATTTACAATAGTTTTTCAAAATAATCTCAACCGCACAAATCAATTTTACTGTCAGTATAGCAGAAAAGTCTGCCTCTGCAAACGAACAAATCTTTACTGTCGGTATTGCTGCTGTCAACCGTTTCAAAGGTTCCGTCAGAAGATGATTTGAGAAGTCCTTCGTCAGTTAAAAGATAAACCTTTTTGCCTTGACAAAGTATATTTAAAATCTCACCGTCAGTATAACCGACGTATGTGATTTCATTGTTCTTACCGTAAACGGTGATTTTATTTTTGCCGTATGTGCCTACGGAGTTGGTAACGACTGCGGTATTGCCCGAAGAATCTTTGTCGAAAGCCTTGATTTCCATATCGAAAATCTGCAGATTTATATCCGTACTGTTCTGACGGAGTTTTGCAGTATAAATGCCGTCTGAACAAAGAGCAATCAAATTTTTACCCGAAAGAGTTGCATCAATTATGGCACTGCCTTCAAGAAGATACTCATTGACAACATTATCACTGTATATGTTCAGATGATATATTTTAGTATAAATTTCACCGTTAAGAGAGCCGATGCAGGCGGCGATGATGTCCTCACCGTTATCTGTCATATCAATGCTTACGGCATACTCCTTTGAGCAAGACCATATATAAAGCACCTCGCCTTTTCTGTTTACAAGGTAAACTCTGCAAGCAGAATCATCACTCTTTTCTGAAATAAGCACATCACCCTGATTGTTGATTTCAGCAGAAATTATTGTGCTTTCTGCCGAGCCTTCATAAATAATACCTTTATGATTAAAGATGAAGTAGTTCGTGGAAGCCTTGTCGTAAACCAGACCGTAATTGTCGCTGACTTTCATCTCGGGTTCGGAAAAACTGAAAAGTTGACTGTAAAGCACATCACCCGTTGAAGAAATGCAGGTAAAAAGGCGCTTACTTATAACAAAAATTCTTGAATGAAAAGATGCGGCACTGATTATATCACTGCTTGTATAAGCAACGGGAAAACCCTTTCCGGCATCAACAAAGGAAACAAGTTCAATCTCCTCGGAAGAAAGATTGCCCTCCCCTATTACCTTGTCATAGTTGTTGTAAAGGGCGTAACCGATTAAGAAAAGTACCGACAGCACAAGCGCCGCTGAAAGAACGAGGACAACAACACCTTTTTTATTCAATTTCTTCGGTTTGCTCTTTTTCTTATTCTTTGATTTTTCATTTTTAATATCTTTCATTTCGTTGCACCTGTTTTATAAGTTTTAATAAAAGACCTTGTTAAGATAAAGTCCCTGCGGCTCGGCGGTAATGCCTGCTCTTATGCGATCCTTTGAAAGTATAATTTCGGGAATGGTATCTTTTTCGATTTTTCCGCAACCGATATATAAAAGAGTGCCGACCATAATCCTGACCATATTGTAAAGAAAGCCGTCACCCTTCACTCTGAAAATGACAAGGTTACCTTCTCTTTCAACAGAACAATCGTAGATTGTCCGCACCGTGTCTTTGACAACGCTGCCTGCGGCACAGAAAGCGGAAAAATCGTGAGTGCCTATAAAATCCTTCGCCTGACTGTTAAGCAAGTCTGCATCAAGTGCATAAGGATAAAAGAGAGCATAGTTATTGAGAAAGGGATTTCCGACTTTGCCGTTCCAGATTTTGTAGATATACTCCTTGCCCTTACAGTCAAATCTTGCGTGAAAATCTTCATGCACATATTCACATTCAAGGGCTCTGATGTCTTCGGGCAAAATTGCATTGAGCCCTCTGACTATCTTTTCTTCATCTCTTTTTTCACCGTCAAAACGGAAGTTTGAGCAAAACATATTTGCGTGAACTTTACTGTCAGTACGGCTGCAACCGTTGACCGTTATCTTCTGATTGAAAATATGTTCTGCGGCTTCACAGACTCTTTGCTGAACGGAAATTGCATTTTCCTGCATCTGCCAGCCGTGATAAGCCGAGCCGTCATAAGTCAGAATTACTTTAACATTATATATCATTTTATATTACCGCACCAAAATAATGATTAAGAACAATAACACCTGCAATACCCGATGCAAAAACCAAAAAGGCAATTATATCGCCCGCACGGATTTTCATCTGCTTCATTCTTGTTCTGCCCTCTCCGCCCGTATAGCATCGGCAACTCATTGCAAAAGCAAGTTCGTAAGCACGTCTGAACGCTGACACGAAAAGAGGTATAAGAACGGGAACAAGAGCCTTGATTCTATCCATAAATTTGCCGTTTTCAAAGTCGGCGCCTCTTGCCTTCTGAGCGTTGGTAATTCGCTCAATTTCTTCGATAAGAGTGGGAATAAAGCGAAGGGCAAGAGTCATCATCATAGCAAGGGTATGCACCTGAATTTTGAAAATTTTGAGGGGTGAAAGGAGTTTTTCAATGGCATCTGTGAGCATTGTGGGTACCGTTGTGTAGGTAAGAAGCGAACTGCTCACAATAAGACAAATTATTCTCACAGCCATAAAAACCGCCGTGTTAACACCCTTTGAGGTTATAGTGATAAAACTCCATGAAAAGAGTATGTCATCACCCGTTGCGTAAAAAATATTGAGAAGTGCCGTAAAAAGCACAATCGGCACAATCGGTTTCAGACTCTTAAAGAACATACTGAAAGGTACTTTTGAAACGGCAACGGATAAGACCACGAAAAGAGCCGTAAACAAAAGAGCCAAAAAGTTTTTACACATAAAAATCATTACGATAAACATTACCGTCAGAATGATTTTCATTCTTGCATCAAGGCGGTGCACAAAGGAATCTCCCTTGTAATAACTGCCGATGGTAATATCACTTATCACTGCTTTTTTCCCCCTTTCAAAAGCCCGAAAATTTCTTCTTCGGCTTTTTCGAGAGTATAAACATTAGTAGGAACATTATAACCTTTTGCTTTAAGTTTAATAAAAAGTTCTGTAAGACGGGGAATATTAAGTCCCATTTCTCTGAGTTCTTTACCGTGAGAGAAAACTTCGTCAACACTGCCGTAATAGGCAAGTTTTGAATCGTTCATTACAAGCACCTTTGAAGCAATTTTCGAAATATCTTCCATACTGTGAGAAACAACAAGAACGGTACTACCCGTCTGTTTCTGATAGTCCTTGATAAGAGTGAGAATTGTATCTCTGCCCTTGGGGTCAAGACCTGCACATGGCTCGTCAAGAATAAGCACTTGGGGTTCCATTGCCATAACGCCTGCAATGGCAACACGTCTTTTTTCGCCGCCCGATAAGTCAAAGGGCGACTTTTCAAAGTAACTTTCATCAAGACCCACATACTTTATAACATTTCTTACTCTCTTATCAATTTCCTCGGATGAAAGTTTCATATTCTTCGGCCCGAAAGCAATATCCTTATAAACCGTTTCTTCAAAGAGTTGGTATTCGGGATACTGAAAGCAGATGCCCACTTTAAAACGGACGTTTCTTATCTTGCTTTTATCCTCCCAGATGTCTTTTCCGTCAAGGTATACTACACCGGACGTGCCTTTTAAAAGACCGTTGAAATGCTGAATAAGGGTGCTTTTACCTGAACCTGTGTGCCCGATAATGCCCACAAGTTCACCTGCATCTATTTTTAAACATACATCTCTGATGGCGTGCACCTGAGATGATGTACCTTTTGAATAAACATAAGTTAAATCTTTTGTTTCAAGAATTACTTTACTCAATTTTTTGCCTCCGTAAGAGTTACAATTTCTTCATAAAGTTCGTCAATGTCAAGAATGTCTGCCGAAAGGTTAACGCCTTTTTTGATAAGCATTGAAGCGAGTTCCGTTGCTTCGGGCACATCAAGACCTGCTTTTTTAAGAGTTTCGATATTGACGAAAACTTCACGGGGGGTGCCGTCAAGAATGATTCTGCCTTCGTCCATAACAATAACTCTGTTTGCTTTAACGGCTTCGTCCATATAGTGAGTGATGAAAATAACGGTTATACCGAATTCCTCATTGAGTTTTTTCACCGTCTGCATTACTTCTTTTCTGCCTCTCGGGTCAAGCATAGCCGTCGGTTCGTCAAGAACGATACATTCGGGTTTCATAGCGATAATACCTGCAATTGCAACCCGTTGCTTCTGCCCGCCTGAAAGTTTATGAGGTTCGAAAGTTCTGAAGTCATACATACCCACATCTTTGAGAGCCTTATCAACTCTTTTGCGGATTTCTTTCGGCTCAACACCAAGATTTTCGGGGCCGAAAGCAACGTCGTCTTCAACAATCGTTGCAACAAGCTGATTGTCGGGATTCTGGAAAACCATACCGACTTTCTGTCTGATTGAATTGAGTTTGTCTTCATCCGACGTGTCAATACCGTCAACGAGAACTTTACCCTTTTGAGGTACAACAATGGCATTACAGAGTTTTGCAAGGGTAGACTTGCCGCAACCGTTGTGACCGAGTACGGCGACAAAATCGCCTTTTTCAATTTTGAGATTCATATTTTCAATGACATTTTCCTCACTGAGCACTTCATCCGTGTCAGTATAACCGAAAGTGACATTGTCAAATTCAATATATGTGTTCATAAATATTTACCTTTTCTCCCAGATTGCCGAAGCACCGCAGGGAAGTATCATACCTGTCTGTGTTACGGGCAGACCGATTTCCGATGAAGAAACCTCGCCGCCGAATTTCTTTTTTACTACGGCACCGAGAATATACTCCATAACCGATGAGGAAAGCCCCGTTGTGTAAGAGTTAATGAGCATCATCAGGGAATCTTCGCAGAGCAGTTCACTGCAAAGTTCAACAAAGCCGTAAACTTCATCTTCAAGTTTCCACACCTCACCGCCCGGCCCTCTGCCGTAAGAAGGCGGATCCATAATTATAATATCGTATTTGTTACCTCTGCGGATTTCTCGTTGAACAAACTTTATGCAGTCATCTACAATCCATCTGACACTTCCGCCGTCAACACCTGAAGAAACTGCATTTTCCTTTGCCCAGGCAACCATACCCTTTGAGGCGTCAACGTGAACAACGTGAGCGTTTTCCATAAGAGGAGCCACCGTTGCACCGCCCGTATATGCAAAGAGATTGAGCACTTTTACAGGTCTTCCCGCTTTTCTTATCAGTTCTCTTGTATAATCCCAGTTGACAGCCTGTTCGGGAAAAAGACCCGTATGTTTGAAGCCCATTGTTTTAATATTGAAGGTCATATCCTTATAGGCAATGCTCCAGAAAGGCGGCATTTTACTTCTTACATCCCAGGCACCGCCTCCTGTTTTTGAGCGGTGATAATATGCGTTGGCTTTTTTCCATAAAGGGTTAGTTTTTGGAGTTTTCCAAATAACCTGGGGGTCGGGTCTGACAAGAATAATGTCACCCCACCTTTCAAGTCTTTCACCGTCGGAACAGTCTATCAGTTCATAATCCTTCCAATCTTTTGTGTATCTCATATCTTTATCCTTTAATTAGTTGTTTTATCAGTAAAAGGTATTCCTAAATGTTCGTAAGCCGCAGGTGTTGCAACTCTGCCTCTCGGTGTTCTGCCGAGGAAACCGATCTGCATAAGATAAGGCTCATAAACATCTTCGATTGTAACGGCTTCTTCACCGATGGCAGCCGCTATTGTTTCAAGTCCGACGGGACCGCCGCCGTAACTTTTAATCATAGTTGTAAGTAAAATTCTGTCAATTGAATCAAGACCCAGATGGTCAATTTCCATTCTTTCAAGAGCAAGATTTGCACTTTCTTCATCAATAATACCGTTACCCATAACCTGAGCGAAATCTCTGGCTCTTTTTAAAAGGCGGTTGGCAATTCTCGGTGTACCTCTTGAACGGGAAGCAATTTCAAGTGCCCCGTATTTTTCAATGTCAATTCCTAAAATTCCCGCACTTCTTGTTACAATCTGCGCAAGTTCTTCGGGACTGTAAAGTTCAAGACGCTGTATAACGCCGAATCTGTCACGAAGGGGAGCGGAAAGTTGACCTGCTCTCGTTGTGGCACCGACAAGGGTAAACTTCGGTAAGTCAAGACGGATTGAACGTGCAGACGGACCTTTACCGATGATAATATCAAGAGCATTATCTTCCATTGCGGGATAAAGCACTTCTTCAACGCTTCTGTTAAGGCGGTGTATTTCATCAATGAAAAGAATATCGCCCTCATTGAGATTCGTCAGAAGTGCCGCAAGGTCACCCTGCTTTTCAATGGCAGGGCCCGAAGTAACTCGGAAGTTTACATTCATCTCGTTGGCAATAATACCTGCAAGGGTTGTCTTGCCAAGACCCGGAGGTCCGTAAAGGAGAACATGGTCAAGGGACTCCCCTCTTTCCTTTGCCGCTTTTATATAAATTTTAAGATTATCCTTTACCTTTTCCTGACCGATGTAATCGGAAAGTTCTTTAGGACGCAGTGAAACTTCAATTTCACCGTCTGCGCCCGTAAAGTCAGAGGCAACTATTCTTTCTTCGTAATCCATTTATATCACCTTTTATAAAGATAAAATTTTAAGTGCACCTCTTATGAGATTTTCAACAGACATTGACGGATCCAATTTGCTTACGGCAACGGAAGCGTCAGACTGTGAGTAGCCGAGCATTGTAAGAGCCGAAACGGCTTCGCTTGTATTCGTCATATCGTTAACGGCTGAAATTGCCGAAAGGTCCCTTGATACGTAATCGGTGGAAGAAGCGAGATTTTTTACCTTATCCTTTAGGTCAAGTATAATTCTCTGGGCAATTTTCGGGCCGATATTCTGCGCCTTGGTGATGGCTTTGACATCGCCTGCAGAAATACTTAAAGCAAGTTTTTCGGGGGGAAGTTGGGAGAGAACGTTAAGTGCCGCTTTGGGTCCGACTCCGTTAACGGTGATAAGCATTCTGAACCATTCAAGTTCGTACTCCGTTGAAAAGCCGAAAAGATCCAGAGCGTCTTCACGCACATTCAAATGTGTAAAAAGAGTCAGAGTTTCGCCTTTAACAACATCGTGTAAGGTATTATTTGAAGTGAAGCATCTGAAACCGACACCGCCGCATTCAACGGCAACTTCGGCAACACCCGCATATATGACCTTACCTGTTAAACTGTAAAACACTCTTTAAATCCCCTTTCTTACGTTATAATTTCTGACAAGAGAGCCGCAGGCATGAGCATGGCAGATTGCCATAGCAAGTGCATCAGCGGTATCGTCGGGCTTTGGCACTTTTTCAAGAGCAAGAATCCTTTTGGTCATTTCCTGAACCTGTTTCTTTTCTGCCCTGCCGTAACCGACAACACTCTGTTTTACCTGCAAGGGAGTATACTCAAAGGCAGGAACACAGTTTTTTTGTGCCGCAAGCATAATGACTCCTCGTGCCTGGCTTACATCAATAACGGTTTTTGCGTTGTTATTATAGAAAAGTTTTTCAATTGCCATGGCTTCAGGATTATGCAATTTGATTATCTCATCAAGTCTGTCATAAATCTTTTCAAGCCTTAAATTAAAGGGAGTGCCTGCATCGGTAATAATTGCACCGTAATCAATAACTTTGAAGCGGTTATTGCGGTAATCAACAACTCCGTAGCCTACAATTGCATATCCCGGGTCTATTCCTAAAACGATCATGGCATACTACCTCACAATAATTATCAAACTATTATAGCACACCAGAGAGATTTAAACAAGAGATATGTAATAAAAAAACAGATGAACCCGAAAAAAGTTCATCTGTTTCAAGATATCAAAATAATTTATATACCGAAAAGTACAAGTAATGATGATACCAAAGCAAGAACGAAGAAAAGAACACCTGCAATTTTTGTAAACTTTTCAAGTTGTGCTTCAACTGTTCTGCCCTTATTCTTGCCGAAGAATGTATCAGCGGCACCGCCGATGGTACCTGAAAGACCCTTCTGTTTGCTTTCCTGAAGCATAACAAGAACAATAATAGCAATGGCAATGATTATAATTACAATTGATAATACATACTGAAGCGCTGTCATCTAACCAACCTCCCAAATTTTATACTACGATATTCTATCACATCATTAAACAAATTGTCAATAGAATATTTACATTTTTTATTCAGTTGTGAGAACTGCTTTTTCCTCTCCGTCAACGGCGCCTTTTGTTATAACAAGTTTACCGAAAACTCCGTCGGCGGGTATTTCATACATATATTCAAGAAGAAGTTTTTCAATAATTGAGCGAAGTCCTCGTGCGCCCGTCTTTGCCGCAAGGGTCTTTTCCGCAATTGCCTTAAGAGCCTCATCGTCAAATTCAAGTTCAACGTCGTCAATTCCGAAAAGATACTGATACTGCTTGACAAGAGCGTTCTTCGGCTCAGTCATAATCTTTATCAGTGCTTCTTCATCAAGGTCATCGAGAGCCGTAATAACAGGCAAACGACCCACAAGTTCAGGTATAAGACCGAACTTAACGAGGTCATGATGCACAACCTTGTGCATTATTTTACTGCTTTCCAACTCGGATTTCGTCTTGATTTCTGCACCGAAACCAAGACCCGAATTACCCATTCTCTTTTCAACAATCTTTTCAATGCCCTCAAATGAGCCAGCGCAGATAAAGAGAATGTTTGAAGTATCAATCTGAATAAATTCCTGCTGAGGATGCTTTCTTCCGCCTTGGGGCGGCACATTTGAAACAGTACCTTCAAGGATTTTGAGAAGTGCCTGCTGAACACCCTCACCGCTTACGTCACGGGTTATTGATGTGCTTTCACTCTTTCTGCCGATTTTGTCGATTTCATCAACATAAATAATACCTTTTTCGGCTCTTTCCACATCAAAATCTGCCGCTTGAATAAGTCTGAGAAGAATGTTTTCAACGTCCTCACCCACATAACCTGCCTCGGTAAGAGTTGTTGCGTCGGCTATTGCAAAAGGTACGTCGAGTATTTTAGCCAGAGTCTGCGCAAGCATGGTTTTACCAACACCGGTGGGACCGAGCATAAGTATGTTACTTTTACCTATTTCGATACCGTCGCTTTTACCGCCGTAAATTCGCTTGTAATGGTTATAAACGGCAACACTGAGCGCCATTTTAGCCTCATCCTGACCGATAACGTATTCGTCAAGAAGCGCCTTGATTTCAGTGGGCTTTTTAAGGGAAGCGAAGTCAGAATCATTTTTAACTGAGGAATTTTCTTTCTCCTGGTCAACAATGCTTCCGCACAAAGCAACACATTCGTCGCAAATATATACGCCGGGACCTGCAATCAGTGTTTTAACATCACTCTGGGCTTTATTGCAAAATGAACATCTTACGGATTTTTCCTTGATGTCGCCATCTCTTGCCATAAAATAACTACCCCTTTAATTATCTCTTATATAAAATTTTATCAACAAGACCGTATTCGAGGGCTTCCTCGGCAGACATAAAGTTGTCACGCTCGGTGTCACGGGCGATAATTTCAATGTCTTTACCTGTATTTTCGGCAAGAATCTTATTGAGTTTTGCTTTTGTTCTTAAAATGTGGTCTGCAACGATTTTGATATCCGTAGCCTGACCCTTTGCACCGCCTGAAGGCTGGTGAATCATAATCTCGCTGTTGGGCAGAGCATATCTCTTACCCTTGGCACCAGATGAAAGCAGAAATGCACCCATTGAAGCAGCCATACCCATGCAGATAGTTGAAACGTCACACTTGATATACTGCATAGTGTCATAAATAGCCATACCTGCGGTTACGGAGCCGCCGGGACTGTTAATGTAAAAACTGATATCCTTTTCCGAATCCTGACTTTCAAGGAAAAGAAGCTGAGCAACAACAAGAGAAGCAGTTGCATCGTTCACTTCATCGGAAAGAACAATAATTCTGTCATTGAGAAGTCTTGAATAAATATCATACTGACGTTCACCACGGTTTGTCTGTTCAACAACATAAGGTACTAACGGCATAATATTTCCTCCTTTTAAATAGATAATGTTTTAGTCGGAACTGCCGAAAAATCAACAGTTCCGACTACTCTTTTAATATTTTAGGTTTAAATTAACCTTAATAATCACCGGCAATTATTCTGTTTCGGTTTCAGCCTTGGCTTCTTCTTTCTTTGCTCTGGGCTTTCTTGCAGTTGTTACTTTTGCGTTCTTCTTAACGAAATCCATAGCCTTTTCATTAAGAAGGTCGCCACGAAGTCCTTCTTCGGGAACTGCTTTCTTGATTTCTTCCTTGTCCATACCGTACTGTTCAGCAAACTTGTCGTATTCTGCTTCAAGTTCTTCGTCGGTAACTTCAAGATTTTCAAGAGCAACAATCTTTTCAAGAGCAAGACGAACTTTTACGTTCTTTTCTGCCATAGGCATTGAGTTTTCTTTGTACTGTTCGATTGTCATACCTGAATATTTGAGGTATGTTTCGAAGTTCATGCCCTGCATTGAAAGTCTGTAATCAATATCTCTGATCTGGTTGTTAACTTCAGTTTCATACATACATTCGGGGATTTCGCCCTTAACGTTTTCTGCAAGTTTTTCAAGAAGCTGTGATTCGATTTCTTTGTCGTTTGATGCTTCCTTCTGCTCTTTGATTTCCTTTTCAATGTTCTTCTTAAGAGCATCTACTGTATCGCAGTCTGCGGCATCCTGAGCAAATTCATCGTCAACTTCGGGGAGTTCCTTAACTTTGATTTCGTGAAGTTTGATTTTGAAAACTGCATCTTTATCTGCAAGTTCGGGAGTATATTCTGCAGGGAACTTAACGTTTACGTCAAATTCTTCACCTACATTGTGACCTGCAACCTGTTCTTCAAAACCGGGAATGAACTGACCTGAACCGAGAGTGAGTTCATAGTTTTCACCCTTGCCGCCGTCAAAAGCAACACCGTCAACAAAGCCTTCAAAGTCGATAACCGTGATATCGCCTTCCTTTGCTGCTCTGTCTTCAACAGAAACAAGACGGGCGTTTCTTTCAACAAGCTCGTCAATTTTTGCCTGAATTTCTTCTGCAGTTGCTTCAACCTTTTTCTTGGTTGCCTTGAGTTCCTTATATTCGGTGAGTTCGATTTCGGGTTTAACGTAAATTTCAACAACTAATTCTACACCGTCGGCACCGATTTCTTTAACATCAGCAGACTTTGTGCCTACGATTTCAAGACCTGCTTCTTTTGCTGCATCTTCAACTGCAGTGGGGAAACAGATGTCAAGAGCATCTTCGTAAAGCCAACCCTTACCGTAGAAGTTCTCTGCCATTTTGCGAGTAACCTTACCCTTACGGAAACCGGGAAGTTGAATTCTGTTTTTCTGCTTTGCAAAAACTTTGTTCTGTGCTGCATCGAAATCTTCTGCTGAAATTGAGATTTCCAGTGCGTAAACATTTGTTTGAACGTTGTTTGATGATTTTAAACTCATTTTAAAACTCCTATCCTGAACTTCCTTCTTATATAAATTAAATCTACGGAAGCCCACTTTTGATTTTTAACTAATATATTATATCAGCATTTAAATAATATTTCCATAGTTTTTTTAAAATTTTTCAATAATTAAAGGACAAAATTCCAGAAAATCTGCAGAAACAAGTGAAAATTTTATTCCGTCAACGGTATCACACACTGCACGAAGACAACTTTCACCGTGAAGATGACCGTAAAAGCATCTTTTTATACCGTGCTTTTTCAGTACATCAAAGATTTCATTGCATACCTGATTTTCCATAACGGGCGGATAATGAAGAAAAACTATAACTTCGCCGCCAAGTTTTTCTGCTTCTTCAATTGAACGTTCAAGCCGTGACGCTTCTCTTAAAAGAACCTTTTTATCTGCCTGCTTTTCCGCATCGAAAAACCAGCCACGGCTTCCCGCAACAGAGAAGTTGCCGACTTTGTAAGCATTGTTATGAAGAACGGAAAGGGTATCGAATTTGTTTTCTGCAATAAAGGCATCCATTTTTCTTTTGGTGTTCCACCAATAATCGTGATTGCCCTTCATTATGATTTTTTTGCCGGGCAGGTTGTGAAGAAACTCAAAATCCGCCTTAACTTCCTCAAGGGACATTGCCCAGGAAATGTCACCAGGGATAATCACAGTATCATCTTCACCAACAACGGCACGCCAATTTTTCTCAAGACGCAAAACATAATCTGTCCAGCCCCTGAATATGTCCATAGGCTTATCGGTGCTGAAAGTCAGATGCGTATCGCCGATTGCGTAAATTGACAAGATGACACCCCCTGTTTATTGTCAGATGCCGAGCATTCCGTACACCGTTTCGGTCATATCTTCCTTGTTGCAACAAGCGGAGAATCTCGGTGATTTGTCTTTAAGATTTGCAAGTTGAGGCGGACATTCGGCGCCCGTAGCCTTAATAAGAAGGTCAACCTGCTCAAATTCGTCTGCATCTTCGGGTACTTCACCAAGGACTGCTTTGAGTACGGCGGCAGAGAACTTATAGGGGTTAGCCGTTGAAGCAATAACGGTTTCCGTCTTATCCCCTGTTTCTTTTACATATTTTTCGTAAACGTCAACGGCAACGGCAGTATGAGTATCGCAAAGATAGCCGTTTTTGAATGTTCTGCTTATTGTTGCGGCAGTTGCTTCGTCATCGCAGCAACCTGCGTCAAAGAGTGAGGAAATGAGTGCTTTTACGTCGTCACTGATTTCGTACTTGCCCTCGGCGGAAAGTTTGCCCATCCACTCTCTGATTGTTCCGTCGTTTTCACCGCAAAGGTGGAAAAGAAGTCTTTCAAGGTTGGAGGAAATGAGAATATCCATTGAGGGTGAAGTTGTGGTATAGAACTTTCTGTTTCTGTCATAAACGCCTGTTTTGAGGAAGTCCGTCAGTACGTTATTGGCATTTGAAGCACAGATAAGTTTCTTTACGGGCACGCCCATTTTCTTTGCATAATAAGCGGCAAGGATGTTACCGAAGTTACCCGTCGGAACAACAACGTTGATTTCGTCACCGTTTTTGATTGTACCGTTTTCGATAAGGTCGCAGTATGCAGAAATATAATATACAATCTGAGGAACGAGTCTGCCCCAATTGATTGAGTTTGCCGAGGAGAACATCATACCGTTTTCATCAAGTTTTGCGGCAATTTCTTTGTTTGTGAAGATTGCCTTGACACCGTTCTGTGCATCGTCAAAGTTGCCGTTAATGGCACAGACCGCAACGTTTTCACCTGCCTGAGTTGTCATCTGCAGTTTCTGCATGGGGCTGACACCGTCATTGGGATAAAAGACCATTATCTTTGTGCCCGGTACATCTTTGAAGCCTTCGAGGGCGGCCTTACCCGTATCACCCGAAGTTGCAACGAGAATTACAATGGTTTTATCGGCAACGGTCTTTTTTGCGGCAGTCGTAAGAAGATAAGGAAGAAGCTGAAGAGCCATATCCTTGAATGCACATGTGGGACCTCTCCAGAGTTCGAGAACGTTTGCACCTTCGGCGATTCTCTTAACGGGAGAAATCTTACTGCTGCTGAACTTGCCTTCTGCGTAAGCACCCTTAACACACATATCGAGTTCCTCTTGGGTATAGTCTGTAAGGTAGAGGGCAAGAACTTTCTTTGCTCTTGAAATATAATCAAGTCCTACCAATGAATCGATAAAGGCTGAGTCAATGGCAGGAATTGATTCGGGAACAAAAAGACCTCCGTCTTTAGAGATGCCCTGAGCAATAGCCTGAGCGGAAGAAACCTTAACGTTCTTATCTCTTGTACTTGTATAAAGCATAATTTTGCCTCCTGAAATCATAGAGAATAATAATTGGTTTATTTTAACACATTAAATCAAAAATGTAAAGTGATAAAAAAATAAAAATAAGGCGGTATGACATTTTTTCAAAAAATATCATACCTGCCCGAAAAGTCCTCTGCCTCAAAGGCATTTTCAATATTGTTGAATTTAAAAATTCTGCCTTGATTCTGCCAGACTTCAAACACATCGAAACGAATCTGTTTATCCGACTGAATCTTTTCGATATACTGCATTGCCGTAAGAGTGATATTTTCACGCTTTTTGCAGTCCACGGCTTCAGAGGGAGACTGAAAGGAGTTGGCTTTCCTCGTTTTAACCTCACAGAAAACAATGAACTCCTCATTCTCCGCAATAACATCAATTTCACCACGGCGGGAATGATAGTTCATCTCTTTGATTTCATAGCCGAGTTTTCTGTAATACTCTGCCGCAAAGAGTTCGCCCTTATCCCCTATTTCTTTCCTGTTCATTTCATTCACCCAAAATCTTTTTCAGGAAGGTTCTTCTGTGAATGGGAGAAACACCGTGCTCTGCAAGCATTTCGTAGTGAAGTTTCGTGCCGTAGCCTTTATGTTTTGCAAACTGATATTCCGGGTATTGCTTATCCATTTCAAGCATATATCTGTCCCTTGATACTTTAGCAAGAATTGATGCGGCGGCAATTGAAACGGATTTTGCATCACCTTTAACAACGGTTCGTTCCTCTATATCAAGTCCCGGTTTTCCGTTACCGTCAACAAGAGCGATATCAGGTTTTACGGAAAGGCCCTCAACGGCGTTTCTCATAGCAAGAAAAGTTGCCTGAAGGATATTGATTTGGTCGATAGTCTGTGCATCCGCCATATAAACAGCATAAGCAATTGCTTTTTCCGTGATAATGTCAAAAAGCATTTCCCTTTTCTTTTCCGAAAGTTTTTTCGAATCGTTAATGCCTTCAATTTCACAGTCAAGGGGCAGAATAACGGCGGCAGCACATACAGGTCCGCAAAGTGGACCTCTGCCTGCTTCGTCAATGCCGCAGACAAGTTTATATCCGTCGGCAATTGCCTGTTTTTCAAAATCGTAGTTCATAATATTTCTCCAAACTTACAAAACCCACCGTTTTCACGGTGGGTTAAATTCTTATTCAATAACGTTACAGAAATTGAAGATTGAATCGGGAAGTTCTTCCCTGTCTGCAGAGATTGTGAAAACAAAGTCTTTTTCACTTGCAGATGAAAGTTCATAAATTTCTTCAAGGAATGAAGCCAGAGCATTGTAATCTCTGCCGCCGATTCTGAGAGTAGCATCAACAAGAACATCTGTGATGTCGTGGTTACCTGCGCAGATACCTGCGAGGAAACCGAAGAACTCGTCATAACCCTTAACTTCGTAATCGTCAGTTGCAATAAGTCTTGCACGGTAGTTAACGTCATATGTTAATTTGGTTTCTTTCTCAACGCAAACAACATTGCCCTTAGACTTTTCAATTGCCTCGTTTACACAAGAAATCAAACGCTTTGTTTTGCCTGCACCTTTGTGACCTAAAATAATAGAAATCATTTTAAATTTCCTCCCTTTATTTATTGTCCGCCTCGGTAAATAACCTAATCGGTTCAATTACATATTTATTATATCACTTACTTAATCTTTCTTCAAGTACTTCTTTCTCTTTTTCATAGCCGGGTTTACCTAAAAGAGCAAACATATTCTTTTTGTAACTTTCAACACCCGGCTGGTCAAAAGGATTGATACCGAGCACATAGCCTGAAATTGCACAAGCCTTTTCAAAAAAGTAAATGAGATAACCTAAAGATTTTTCGCTCATATCATCATTTTCGATAATGATGTTGGGCACAAGACCGTCATTATGAGCAAGAACAGTCCCCTGGAATGCTTTTTCGTTAACAAAATCCATTGTCTTTCCTGCAAGGAAATTAAGACCGTCAACATTTTCAGCATCCTCTTTTATAACGATGTCTGCTTTTGTCTTTTTAAAGGTGACAACAGTTTCAAACATCATTCTGACACCTTCCTGGATATACTGTCCGAGAGAGTGAAGGTCTGTTGAGAAAATTGCAGATGCAGGGAAAAGACCTTTGTTTTCCTTGCCTTCGCTTTCGCCGTAAAGTTGCTTGAGCCACTCATTCATCATTGTGAAAGAGGGTTCGTAACTGATGTACATTTCAGTGCTCTTGCCTTTGTTATAAAGAGCGTTTCTGATTGCAACATATTTGTAGCAGTCATTTTCTTCAATTGAAGTGTTCATAAGTTCCTTACGTGCATCTGCGGCGCCCTGCATAAGAGCGTCAATATCAATACCTGCCGCAGCAATAGGAAGAAGACCTACTGCAGTGAGAACGGAATATCTTCCGCCAACCTCATCGGGTACAACGAAAGTTTCATATCCTTCCTTATCAGCAAAGTTTTTGAGAGTACCCTTTGCCTTATCGGTGGTTGCAAAAATTCTTTTTGCGGCTTCTTCTTTGCCGTACTTTTCAATAAGCATTTCACGGAAAATTCTGAATGCAATTGCAGGTTCGGTTGTTGTGCCTGACTTTGAAATTACATTGACGGAAAAATCCTTGCCTTCGCAGATAGAAATAATATCACTCAGATAGGAAGAAGAAATACTGTTGCCTACGTAATAAACAGCAGGTGTACCTTTTCTTGTGTCATTGTAATTCTGACCTTTGATAAATTCAATTGCCGCTCTTGCACCGAGATAGGAACCGCCGATACCGATAACAATGAGAACATCGCTGTTTTCCTTGATTCTTCCAGCAGCAGCCTTGATTCTTTCAAACTCCTCTTTATCGTAATTTACGGGGAGATCTACCCAACCGATAAAATCATTGCCTGCTCCGATACCCTGATGTAAATCGTTATGCGCTTTTGTAATTTTTTCCTGAAATGAGAGAATTTCCTCATCGGTTACAAAAGAAGAAACGTACTTTTTTGTTAACTTTGCCGACATACGTTGTACTCCTTAACATATAATTGTGGTATTTTCTGTATTTTAATACAAATCTGCCGATTTGTCAACTATAATAACAATATTATCTTATCCTTTTGCAAGACTTTTTATAAATCTTTCCATCATAATTCTCATATTTATCTTTCCCACGGCAGTTTCCGACACGAGAGAGTAAGTTGCGACGGTTTCCTCACCGTTTTTCAGGGTTACGGTGCCGAGAACCTGATTTTTTTCAACGGGCGCTTCAACATCTGTGGCAAGGTTTATTTCGGTGCGCAGTTCATTTTTGACGGCAGAGTTTACGGTTATGGCTCTCAGAGAAGAAATTTTAGGTGTAATATAAGCCTCAATGCCTTTAAGCACCCTGACGTCAGTAATAAGCGAAGTGTCAATTTCGGGGGTAAAACTCACAAAATTTGCAAAACCCCAATTAAGCATTTTTTTAGCATCTTCAAATCTGTCGTCGCTGCTTTCGGCATCAAGCACCACGGCAATAAGGTGAAGATTATCTCTTTCCGCCGAGGCGGACAGACAGTATCCCGCTTTCTCCGTAGTACCCGTTTTAAGTCCCGTTGTGCCGTTATAAAACCTTACAAGACGGTTAGTGTTGACAAGTTCCGTTTCGCCCCCACGCAGAGAGTCCATCCATACCGTTGTGTAAGAGCGAATACGCTCGTGAGAGAGAAGTTCCCGTGACATCAGCGCAATATCGTATGCCGTTGTGAGAAGTTCGTCGGTATCGTCATCAAGTCCCGAACAGTTGACAAAATTCGTATTATTCATTCCGAGTTCCTTTGCTCTGCTGTTCATCATACTTACAAAAGCCTCTTCACTTCCTGCAATATATTCGCCGAGAGCGGTACAGGCATCGTTGGCACTTGCAATTGCCGTTGCACGAAGAAGTTCGTCAACGGTCATCTGCTCACCCTCTTTAAGCCAGATTTGTGAGCCGCCCTTTGATGCCGCATTGCCCGAAGCCGTTACAACATCGCTGAGTGATATTTTGCCGCTGTCGATGGCTTCCATAACGAGTAAAAGAGGCATAATCTTAACAACAGATGCGGGAAATTTCCGTTCGTTTTCATTTTTACTGTAAAGCACCTGACCCGTTGCAACATCCATAAGCACTGCCGACTTTGCCGTTACGGTTACGGCATCTTCCCCGGTTGCAGAAGACGTAAAAGTGAAACAAAGCAGTAATAAAGAGAAAATAAGAACATAACTCACTGTTTTCTTCATTTATATCACCTCAAATTTTTTTCTTAATGATATTTATGAATTTAAAATGTAAAATAAAACAAAGACCTTGAATATTATCTCATTTTCCTTTATAATTACAGTAATATTCTAATGAGGCTGATTAAAATGAAAGTAAAATTCTATACCCTTGGTTGCAAAGTCAATCAGTATGAAAGTCAGGCAATGAGCGAAAGTCTTGCAAAAAGAGGTTATGAAACCGTAAGCGGTGACTCTGCCGACATATTTATTATAAATTCCTGCACCGTTACTGCCGCCGCCGACCGGAAAACAAGGCAGGCAGTGAGAAAATTCAAACGCAATAACCCCGACTCCGTTGTTATTCTGACAGGTTGTATGCCCCAGGCATATCCTGAAAAAAGCAAAGAACTTGCAGAAGCAGACATAATCATCGGTAACAGAAACAATACGGATATATGCGACGTAATTGAAAAGTATCAGAAGTACGGCTCAAAGGTCTATGAAATCAGAAAGCATAAAACCGGTGATAAATTCGGCGGAACGACTATAACAAAGTTTGAGGAAAGAACAAGGGCATATATAAAAATTCAGGACGGCTGCAACAGATTCTGCTCCTATTGTATTATCCCCACTTCACGAGGCAGAGTTCGTTCAAAAGATATAGACGAACTTAAAAGGGAACTCAAAGACCTTGCGGAAAACGGTTACAATGAAGTTGTTCTCGTTGGTATCAACCTTTCTTCTTACGGTTCGGACATAGGCAGGACTTTCCCCGAAGCAGTAAGGGCCGCCGAAGAAACGGAAGGTATTTTAAGAATAAGACTCGGCTCACTTGAACCCGACCACCTTACAGATGACGTGATAAGGGAACTTGCAAAATGCAGTAAACTCTGCCCCCAATTCCACATTTCACTTCAAAGCGGTTGCGACAACACCCTCAAGGCAATGAACAGACATTATACCGCCGAGGAATACCGTCAGATATGCGCAAAACTGCGTGAAAGTTTTGAAAACTGCACAATTACCACCGACGTTATGGTCGGATTTGCAGGTGAAACGGAAAAAGATTTTCAGGAGAGTCTTGACTTTGTTAAAGAAATTGCCTTTGAAAAGGTCCACGTTTTCCCCTACTCAATAAGAAAAGGCACCCGTGCAGAAAAGATGTCAGGACACCTGGATAAAAAGACAAAAGAGCACAGAAGCCGAATTATGATTGAAGAAACTGAAAAAATCAGAAAAGCTTTCTTTGAAAAACAAATCGGCAAAAAATATTCCGTACTTTTCGAAACGGCAACACCCGACGGTTATATCTGCGGTCATACTGCAAACTATATTCCCGTCAAGGCAAAAATTTCCGAGGAAATGTGCGGCAAGATTGTTGATGTTATCTTAACGGAAGTTGATACCGAAGATTTCTGTATAGGCGAAAAAGCATAATAATACCACCTGAAAGACTGAATTTTTTCTTTCAGGTGGTTTTGATTTAAAGGATAATAATTGAATTTTTCTGTTCGAGAGAGCAAGGTCTGACCTTTTGAGAAAACAAAGCGAATTTATCCGTGCTTTCACATTGCAAAGAGTAAACCTCTTTTGCTCTGCCCGTGAAAGATGCCGTTTCCGAATGCCTTGTGATAATGGGCACGGAAGAATTTGATTTTGCCGAAGATAAAAGTGAAAGTCCCCTTTCGCTTGCGGCAAGAATTTTCATATAAGGTGCCTTTTCTTTTGCGATGTCTTTATCAATTTTAAGATAAAGACTCATAACCTCACGGCGTATCCTTGAATGAGTGAAGTTTTTGCTTTTCACCAAGTCATAAAGTTCGTTAAGACTGCCTGCACTTTTAACATTTTCGTAAATACGCTGTGCAAGACCTGTTTCGTCGGTGACGTATCTTTCATATTCTTCTTTTTTCATCTCACGCAAAGAGGAAAGAATTGCCCTTTCGGCATTTTGAGTTTTACAAGGCGCAAAACCTTTTTCTGTTTCTTCAAAAAGCAAAGAGAAGATTTCTTCGGGGATATAATCTTTCATCTTTTTGAAACTTTCACTGCCTCTGATTTTACTTGCACTTGCAATGTTTTCTAAGGTCTTTTCACTGTCGTGACCTGCACCGATTCGCAAAATCGGCATAAGTTCCGTATCGGGCGAAAATTTACCGAGAGCCCTTATATATTCGATAGCAAGGGTACTGTTGGGAGAAGAAAAGACAGCGGCTTCTTTTTCGCTATATTGCTCTTTTACCGCTTCGGTAAGCGCCGAGGGATAGGACAATCCCGAAGAAACAAGACTGCGTATTCTTTCACCCACTTTTTTATCTTCGCTTATTTCGGCACATCTTTTAAGAAGATTTGCCTCGTCAAACTCACTGCCGAAAGAAAGCGTATCAATTCCGAAATCGGCAAGAAGACCTATGCTGCCCCTTGCAAAACTTTCCGCAGAGCCGAGCGCCCAGGGCAAAGGCAAGTCAATAACCACATCGGCACCGCACGTAACGGCACACTTTGCACGTATCCATTTATCAAAGAAAGCACATTCCCCTCTTTGAACAAAATTTCCGCTCATTACACAGACGATAAAGTCCGCACCCGTTTCTTTCGTCTTTTTTATCTGATAAAGATGTCCGTTATGAAAGGGATTATATTCGCAGACAATTCCTGCCGTCATTTTCTCACCTACTTTATTTTAAGCACTTATTTAATATTAAGGTTTTTGTTTATTCTTGTCAACAGTCTTGACTATTATTTTTTCGGGTAGTATAATTAAGAAAAGAATTATTACAGGGTGATTTTATGGAAATAATCAACACTTCTATTCCCGAAGTCAAACTCATTAAGCCTCAGGTTTTCGGCGATAACCGAGGTTGGTTTTACGAATCATACAGTAAAGAAAAACTCCAAAAACTCGGAATTGATACTGTCTTTGTTCAGGATAACCGTTCTTTTTCCGCCGCAAAAGGTACAGTGAGAGGAATACATTTCCAGAAAAATCCTTCTGCACAGACGAAACTCATCTGCTGCACAAAGGGTAAAATTCTCGACGTTGCCGTTGACCTTCGCAAAGGCTCTCCCACTTATCTCAAATGGGTAAGTTATGAACTGACGGAAGAAAACAAATATATGCTTTATATTCCCAAAGGCTTCGGTCACGGTTTTCTCACTCTTACGGAAAACGTTGAGGTGCTTTATAAAGTTGACGAGTACTATGACAGTAAAAATGACAGAAGCATCAAATATAACGACGAAAAAATCGGCATAAATTGGGGCGTTGATTCTCCCGTACTTTCACAGAAAGATTTGTCCGCTCCCTCTCTTGATGAAAGTGATGCGGATTTCGTTTACGAGGTAAAAGAATGATTATTGTAACAGGTGCAAAAGGTCAACTTGGCGGTGACGTCTGTGCTCTTCTGAAAGAAAAAGGCGTTTCGCATATCGGTATTGACAGAGAAGAAGTAGATATTACCGATAAAAATGCCGTTGAAAATTTTTTCTGTGAAAAGAACTTTGATGTTATGATTCACTGTGCCGCTTATACTGCCGTTGACAAAGCCGAGGAAGAAAGTGAACTCTGCTTTAAAATCAATGCAGAGGGTACGGAAAATCTTGCCGAAGTCTGCAAAGAAAAAAATGCAGTTATGATTTATATAAGTACCGACTATGTTTACGGCGGAGAAGGCACGGCACCTTTTGAAACAAACAGTGCAATTAAGCCTTTGAGTGTTTACGGCAAAAGCAAAGCACTCGGCGAAAAGGCAGTCAAGCAATTGTGCGGCAAGTTTTTTATCCTTCGTACCTCTTGGGTCTTCGGTGAAGAAAACAGAAATTTTGTGGCAACAATGTTGCGCCTTTCGCAAACACGAGATGAAATTTGCGTTGTCAATGACCAAATCGGCTCCCCGACTTATTCAAAGCATCTTGCCCGTCTTATTCTTGAAATGACAGGAAGTGACGCTTACGGCATTTACCACGCAACAAACGAAGGCTTTTGTTCATGGTATGATTTCGCAAAGAAAACCTTTGAAATCAAAAACATCGGCATAAACCTCAAAGGTATACCGACCGAGGAATATAAGACTGCCGCAGTTAGACCGAAAAACTCAAGGCTTGATAAAACCTGCCTTGATAAAGCAGGTTTCCGCCGTCTGCCTCATTGGGAAGAAGCCTTGAAAGAATATCTTTCAAACATATAAAAAAGCAGGTCATTTCCTTGAAGTGACCTGCATTTTTTTTGCTGACGAGCCGTGTTATGATATACTTTCGGCTTTTTCCAGCATTGTTTCAGCGAAAATGGCATAACCTTGAGTCGGGTCGTTGATAAAGACGTGTGTTACTGCGCCGACAAGCATTCCGTTTTGTATTATGGGACTGCCGCTCATTCCCTGCACTATACCGCCTGTTTTTTCAATCAATTTGCTGTCAGTTACTTTTATTGTTATATTTTTACTTTGAGAGTCTGATGATGATATTTTCGTTATTTCTATATCGTAATACTGCGGACCGCTGTCATCGACGGTTGAAATTATCTGTGCATATCCGGTTTTTACTTCGTAACTGCAGGATACGGGTAATATATTTTCACTTGAAACTTCATCACATATACCGTAAACACCCGTTTCACAGTTTAAAACTAAGGTACCGTTGCTTCCCGAATTGAACACACCGCAGAGTTCACCTGCCTGACCGTATTTGCCTTTATAGCAACCGTTAACATAGGCAGAAACAATGTCACCTTGCGACAAGGGGAGCAGTTCCCCCGTATCAACGTCGCAGACACCGTGTCCGAGGCCTGCAAACACACCCGTTTGGGTATCGTAGAAAGTCATTGTACCTATACCTGCGGCACTGTCCCTTATCCATAAGCCTGCTTTATATTTCTGCTCCGACTGACTGTATGCTAAAGACAGGGTTGTTGTGTAATGTTTTCCGTTTCTTACATATTCCACCTTAAGCGGTTTGCCTTGTGATGCGACAAAAATTTGAGAAACCGTACTGCTCGTTTCCGTCCTTTGAGAATCAACGGAATAAATTATGTCACCTTTTTCCAGGCCTGCCTGTTTTGACGGAGAAACATACCCCGTTTCCGTATCGACTTCATCGGTATCAACAATAATCACACCGTCAGTATAAAGCCGTAAACCGAAAAGTTCACCTGATACGGCAACGTATTTTCTGCTGCTGACTGTTAAAAAAGAATTTTTAACGGGTACAACATTGAGAAAACTTATTTCAACACTGTATCTTTCCTCTTCATCGGCACTTATTTCCTTTGCTTCATCTTCATTGTATGAAACATAGTAAATCTCGTTGACACTTTCTATTTTTCCCGAAACCGAATAAAATTCGTCAGGCACAAAATAGAATCCGTAAATCAGAAAGCATAGCAAAATCAAAGTTGCAGAAAAAAGAAATGCTCTTAAAAATTTTATCCCCTTTACCATTTTCCACCTCCGATGCGTCCTTTTTTATTTTCAGGGCGCAATTATAATTTTAACTTTTTGACGAAAATTATTATCGGTAATTTTTAAATGAAAAATCAAAATTTTCATAAAAAAATAACACCTGCAAAATTGCAAGTGTTACTGTAATTTCATTAACTGCTGCGCCTTATTCCTCGGCTTCGCCTTTTAAGAGTGAAACGGCGTATAAAAACTGTGCATCGGTTTCAAGGCTTTCGTCAGAGTTTTCGTTTTCTACGGTGTAATCAGGTGTAATTCCCGTTTTTTCAAAACTCTCACTTTTAAAAGATAAGATTTTACCCGTTGTCAAAAGCACTGCACTTCCGTTTGAAAGTTCAAAAATTTCCTGAACGATTGCGTTCCCTTTGGTATTTTTATCGGAAACAATTCTGCATTTACCGAAGTTTCTCATATTAAGAGCGAAAAGTTCTGCGGCTTTCTGCGTGTTCTTGCCGACAAGAACAATAATCGGCAAACTCACTTCACCCGAAGAAGTGATATAAGTTTTTACAACGTTTCCGTTTTCGTCAACAACTGTGGCGGCAGGGTTATCACCGTCGGACATAGGCACGAAAACATCAAGAGTTTTAATCGCCTGCTCATAGTTACCGCTTGTGTTGTTTCTCAGGTCAATTACAATGGAAGTCATCTGCGAAGAAAGGAGTTTGTCCACCGCCTGCTCAACCTGTGAAGCCGTCGTGGGATAGAAAGCAGAAATTTCAATATATCCGACATCTTCCCTTGCGTCAACACTGACCGATTGAGCCTCGTAGCCCTTTACAACAGTAACGTTGGTTTCATTTCCGTCACGCTCGTAAATTATGTTGACACTTGTCAGTTTGTCACCCTGAAGTTTGCTTTCCATTTCGGAGTAGTTGGCTTCATTGATTCTTATTCCGTCAAAAGCGATGATAACATCACCTTTTTTAAGTCCGCTGCTTTTTGCAGGAGAGCCGTCATAAACCTTTGTGACGGCTATATATCCGTCACTGTTTTTCGTGTATTCAATACCGATACCGAGCATATCACCGTTTTCTTCCGAAATATATTCGGCATATTCATCTGCCGTCATATAAACAGAAGTGCCGTCACCGAGACCCTCAACATAGCCCTGGGCAATGGCTTGATGAATGTTTTTCTGCTCACCCTTACCGTAATAATTATTGTTGATTATTTCGTCGAGTTCGTCAAGGATTTCATATCTCTCAATTTTTTCAGGCAAACCGCTTAATATGGAGTTATATTCGCTGCTGACAACACTCACCGATATTGCCGAAGATACGGCGGCAACAAGGCAAAGCAGTGCAACAGCAACACCCAAGGAAATTTTTCTGTTCATAAGCACTCTCCAATGAAAAGAATTTCTTTAATAACAGCAGAGGGATAGAAAACTATCCCTCGATTTTTTATTGATTACGGTTTTTTAACATAGTTTAAAGGATCCTGTCTGACACCGTTGTAGCGAACCTCAAAGTGAAGATGAGGCCCCGTTGAGATACCTGTACTGCCGACACGTCCTATCATCTGTCCCTGGGAAACAGTTGCACCCGTTGAAACAAGACGAGTTGACATATGTGCATAAACACTGCTGTAACCGTCACCGTGGTCGATAATTATATAGTTACCGTAGCCCGAACCGTTTGTTGAAACAATAACCGTACCTGCCCTTGAAGCATAAACGGGTTTACCGCTTATTCCGCCACCTGTTATGTCAATTGCTCCGTGGTTTGTACTTGCGCCAGCCGTAGGTGCCTGTCTGGGACCGAAGTAACTGCTGATATAGCAGGAAATGTTGCCCACGGGCCAATACCACGTTCCCGTACCTTTATAAGAAGGGCCGCTTGAGGCGGTTGTCGTCGCTTTGGTAGTTTCGTCAGGGTTGGCATTCGCCGCATCAAGTCTTGTGGTTGTTGTGGCAGATGTTGAAGTTGCGTAGTACTGACTGATTATTCTGTCAAGTTCAGCATCAGCCGCCGCTTTTTCAGACTCGAGTTCGGAGATATAAGACTTATAAGCCGCACTTGATTTATCAAGGTTTTCAACGTAGGTTTCAATTTCGGCATACTTTGTTTCAAGGGAAGCGGCAGTTGACTTGTATTCTTCCTGCTTTACCTGAAGTTCTGCTTTTTGTGAAGCCTTTTCACTTTTCTTTGAACTGATTTCTTCTTTCTTTACATCAAGTTCTGCTTTGTCATCTTCGAGTTTTGCTTTGGTTTTGTTAAGAGATGTGATTTTATCCCTGAACTCCTCAATGGTCTTCTTGTCGTTCTCTGAAGTTCGCTTCATAAGTTCGAGCCTTGTCATAAAGGAAGCAATACTGTCAGAGCCTAAAAGAATTTTGAGGGTTGAATCATAACCGTTAACATAGGAACTGCGAAGTCTTTCGGCAAGGATATGACTCGTCTGTGAAATATTGTTTTCAGTTTCTTCTATTTCATTTTCTGCCTTTGAAATACTGTTATTGATTTCTTCAATCTCATTATTAAGTTGCTTGATTTCGTTGTTAAGTTTGGTGATTTCATTATCAATCGTATCAATCTGAGTCTGAAGATTTGTATACTTACTTTCAACAGTTTCAATCTGAGATTCAAGTGCTTCAAGATATTCCTTCTGTGAATCTGCTTTATCTTTTAATGCATCAAGTTTTGCCTGATTGGATTTAATCTTTGAGTCAATTTCGTCAATCTCGTTTTCAAGTTCTTCCCAGGCAGTCACGGCAGAAGCAACCTGATAAGAGTAACTGCCGAAAACAACGCTGACTGCAAGAAGCAAAGCCATAGCGGAATATAAAACTTTTTTACGCAAAATTTATTCACTCCCTATCAGTTGGGGTTCTTAACATAATTAAGCGGGTCCTTCTTTTCACCGTAATAACGCACTTCAAAATGAAGATGCGAGTTAGATGAAGTGCCCGTATTGCCGACACGTCCTATCATCTGTCCCTGGGTTACGTAGTCACCCGTTGAAACATATCTTGTGGACATATGGGCATAAAGAGTTGTGTATCCGTCGCCGTGGTCAATGATAACATAGATACCGTAACCCGAATCGCTTGTTACGGCGGTGATAACCGTACCCGACCTTGAAGCATAAACGGGAGCGCCGTGAAGTGCACCGTTACCGCCTGCAATATCAATAGCACCGTGATTGGTGCTCGCACCTGCGACGGGGGCACTTCTCGGGCCGAAGTAACTGCTGATGTAACACCATCTGTCGCCAAGAGGCCAATACCAATTGCCCGTGCCTTGATAAGAAGGGCCTGCAGTTGAATCAGGGTTTGCATTTGATGCATCAAGTCTTGTTGTGGTCTGCTGAACGGATGTTGCATAGTATTCGCTTAAGATTCGGTCAATCTCAGCATCCGCCTTTGCATTTTCTGCTTCAAGTTCGGAAATATAACTCTGATACTCGGCACTTGATTTATCAATCTGCGCCATAACAGTTTCAACCTCGGCGTACTGCACTTCCATTTCCGCCATAGATGCTTCATATTCAGATTCTGCAATTTCGAGAGCGGAAATATTCGCCTGATATTCTTTTTTCTTTGCCGAAATTTCACTTTTCTTTTCGAGAAGTTCATTTCTGCTTTCTTCAAGAAGTTTTTTATCTTCCTTGATTTTAACAACCTTATCCCTGAACTCCGTTATGGTCTTTTTATCCTGCTCGGAAGTACGCTTCATAAACTCAAGCCTTGTAAGAAATGAGGCAAGACTCTTGGAGCCCATAAGAATTTTGAAAGTTGACTCGTACCCATTTACATAAGAACTTCTAATTTTCTTTGCGAGATTATCACTTGTAAGGGTAATGCTGTTCTCGGTTTCCGTAATTTCATTCTCGTATTTTTCTATATCGGAATTGAGCATATCAACTTCATTTTCAAGTTGAGTCAGTTCATTGTCAAGGGTTGCAATTGAACTGTTCAGAGTTTCTTTCTGTGTCTGAATATTAGCCGCCTTTTGTGAAATGGCATCAATCTGATCTTCCAGAGTTTCAAGATACTCCTGCTTGGAATCTTTTTCGTTTTTGAGTGATTCAAGTTTCTTCTTGTTTTCCTGAATCTGTGCTTCATTAGCGGCAATCTGTGCCTCAAGTTCGTCGGTGGCAGGGGTTGCGTAGGAAACAAGACTCAAAGGCTGAGCCGTTACAATTATCAGGGCTAAAATAAGACAAAAAAGCGAACACGCAAATTTTTTCATTATAACACTCCTGTATTTAAGGTGACGTAATTATACACGTTACTTAACAATATTAAACCGAAAGCAAAACCTTCGGTTTAATAAGGAATTTACATATCTTCGGCTTCACTGCCCTCTTTTTTGAGGTATTTACGGATTGAAACGATACTGCCGACGGCACCGATAACGACACCTGCAAAGAGATAGCATATAATAAGAATGTGGATATATTCGGAAATTGCAATTGTTTCGCTGCCGAACATTTCAAGAAGCGACTGCATTGCATTGCCGCCGAATTTATTGACAAAGAAGGTCAGTATAATGGCAATTACACCCGAAACAAGACCGATGATTATACCCTCAATCATAAAGGGCCAACAAATAAAGACGTTTGTTGCACCAACGGACTTCATAACCTGAATGTCAATTTTTCTTGCAACCATCGTAATTCTTATTGTGTTTGAAATAATAAACATTGAAACAACTGCAAGAACGATAACGATCATCAGGCATATTGCCGTGACGGATTTCTGCATTGTGGAAATCTGGTCAACAAGTTCCATACTTTCCCTGACAGACTGAACGTTTTCAACGCTTTTAATCGCCGTTAGGGTGTTCTGGAACTCCTCAAGATTGCTTACAAAGACCTTGTAGGAATCGGGAAGCGGATTTTCAATAACGCCGTCAAAAAGATTTTCGTCAACACCGAACTCTTCGAGTTGCTGTGCGTAGGCGTCTTCCTTGGAAACGAACTCAATTGCAGTTACGTTTTCAATTGCCGCAAGGTCAGTGCCGACCTTTGTTACACCTGCATCGTCAAGATCGTCAACAACGAAAGCAAGAACAACGTTCTGATTTTCAATATCTTTAACGAGATTCTGAATATTCATCAATATCATAACTGATACGCCGATAAGAAGCAGACAAGCAGTAAGAACACTGATTGAAGAAAATGACATACTTCTGTTGGCTATCATATTGTGGGCGCCCATTTTGGTAAGGTAAGAGGTGTTAATACCGCCTGACCTGTACTTATTCTTTTTATTTCTTTGATTTTTAGCCATTTGTCTGTCCCTCCTGTAAATCAGCCTGCGGTTGCTTTGATGTGTTTTCAGTTGCATGGCTTATTTCGGGAGCCTTGGGCATAAGTTTTTCCGTTTTATATTTTGAGGGAATATCGGAAACGATTTTGCCGTTTTCAATGGTTACGACTCTGTGGTCAAACTGACGCACAAGGTCAAGGTCGTGAGTAACAACAACAACCGTTGCGCCAAGAGCATTGATTTTATCAAAAAGACCCATAATATCGTTGGAAAGAATGGGGTCAAGGTTACCCGTAGGTTCGTCGGCAATAATAACGGCAGGGTTATTTACAAGGGCTCTTGCAATTGCCACACGCTGACGTTCACCCTGGGAAAGTTGGTTGGGGAAGTTGTCCGCCTTGTCGAGAAGGTCAACGAGTTTTAAAACGTAACGGACTCTCTTTGTAATTTTCTTTTCGCCCATACCGATAACACGCAAAGCGAAAGCAACATTATCATAAACGGTCATTTTCGGGATAAGTCTGAAATCCTGGAAAACGATACCGAGCATACGGCGAAGATAAGGCAGGATTCTTCTTCTTATAGTTGTAAGATTGTAGGGACCGACTTTAACTATACCCGAGTCAACTTTCTCCTGACCCATAATTACATTAAGAAAAGAACTTTTACCTGCACCCGATGCACCAACGATGAAAACAAACTCGCCTTCCTCAATTTTAACGCTTACGTTATCCAGAGCAATGGCGCCGTTGGTCTTGTATTTCATTGAAACATTTTTAAATTCTATCATATTTAATCACTTTCTGAAAATATACAATTTACCTTTAATCTGCTAATGAGCCGTCTATAACTTGTATAAGACGGCTTTTTGATGAAATGAATTATAAATCCGATGCAAAATCAATACTTAATGGGCTTTGCATCAAGATACTTTTTAACCATAAGGGCAACCTTGAAAACGATTGCATCGTCAAACTCTCTCAGGTCAAGACCTGTGAGTTTCTTGATTTTTTCAAGTCTGTAAACGAGAGTGTTTCTGTGAACGAAGAGTTTTCTTGAAGTTTCGGAAACGTTGAGGTTGTTTTCGAAGAACTTCTGAATTGTGAAAAGAGTTTCGTGGTCAAGACCCACAATAGAGCCTTTTTTGAAGATCTCTTTAAGGAACATCTCGCAAAGAGTGGTGGGAAGCTGATAAATAAGTCTTGCGATACCGAGGTTTTCATAGGTAACGATTGTTTTTTCAGTGTCGAAAACCTTGCCGACTTCAAGAGCGATCTGTGATTCCTTGAAGGAACGGGGAAGTTCCTTTATACCGGTGACAATTGTACCGATACCTATGACGGAGTTGATGTAATATTCCGTATGTAAGGAGTCAACGATGCTTCTTGCTAGTTTTTCAAGGTCTTTGATGTCGTTACCTGAACGAACCTCTTTAACAAGAGCAATATCGGTTTCGTTGATATTTATAACAAAATCCTTGTTTTTATCGGGGAAAAGAGCCTGGATTGATTCATTTACGGAAATTTCCGACCTCTCGGCAGTTCTGATAAGAAGAACACAACGTGATACGTCGTTATTAAAGCCGAGTTCTCTTGTTTTAAGATAGATGTCACCTTGAAGAATATTATCAAGAATAACGTTTTTAATGAAGTTGCTGCGGTCAAATTTTACGTCATAATACTGCTTGATACCGCCCAGTGAAATTGAAATGAGTTTTGCATAGTTAGATGCATTTTCGTCGTTTCCGTCAACGAAAATTGCACTGTCAGGATGATTCTGGCCGCTGATAGCAAGAAAAGTTCTGCCGCCGATAACCTTAACATCAGCCGATGAAAGCACCTCTCTCATATCCACAAAACCCGTTTCGCCGATACGCACAAGGTCACTGCAACATACGATTGTGCCCGTGTTATCAACGACACCGATGGTGCGGTCGATTGCATCTTTCATCTGATGAATTATTCCCTGAAATAATCTGTTTGACATTATTACTTTCCCCCAACTTTTTTTGTAATTGGATAATTTGACTATCGTCACTTTCACCATTATACACAATTTATAGTCAAATTGCAATATAATCGGAGGTATTTTTTATATATTTTTTCGTTTTATTTCTTTTGAGAGATATTTTTTTGTAAAATTCGGCACTTAAACCCTTTGACAGCAAGGTTTTTTCGTCAATTTACACATTGTTCATTTTCACCATAAAATTCAGATTTTTACGATTGAAAAGTCTGCAATGCAGGTTGTTTTGTAACAAATGTACATTATTACCAAAGAAAAACCGACACGTTAAAGTGTCGGTCGGTTATCAGATTATATCTCCGAGGGAAGCTTCACTCACCGTAGCAAGATAAGCGCTGTCTCCCGTGCCTATCTGTTTGAATACGTCGTTTGCTGCCACGGGATTCATCGTAACATTGTTGGATTTGCCGCCCATAAGAGTAACAAGTGCCGTTTCAACAGATGGGAAAATCAGCGATACAAGATGCTTATCTGCCACAAGATTCCACATCTTGACTGCAAAGTGTACACAGTTATAGAAAATGCCCCAGCGGTTATTGTAACTTAAAATTCCGTTGGTAAGTTTCTGAAGTTCTGAAGAAGTGAGAGTATCCGTCAGCGTAACGAATTTACCGAAACCGTAAGTGTTCTGTGCGTAGGCTTCAATGTTATAATAAATTCCCCAGCCGTCATAACGTGTGAAACCGAAAGTGCCCACAGACACGCCTTTACCCGGTACAAGAGCATAAGCTCCTACATTGATAACCTCCTGCGAGGTATTTTCAACATAAATCCAACAGTGACCGGGATTTTTTGAATACGAGAAAAACGTTATTTTTGCAACGGTTTTATCGCTGCTGTCTGCAGCAAAAGAAGGCGCCGCAAGTGAAAAGATAATTGTAAGAGCAAGTATAAGACTGATTGTCTTTTTGAAAAATTTTTTCAAGACTGTTCACCTCACAAAAGTTTTAACAGTTAAATTTTAGTCCAATTAACAAAAAAAGTCAACGGTTTTTCAAATATAATACATGAAGTTGCAAAATTTGTTTGCATAAGATATAAGGTTTATGGTATACTTATTTTAATTTGTATTACTTTATTTAAGGAGGAAATAAAATGAACGTAAAACAGTTGTCTGCAGGTGTCACTCTCTGCACCCATAAAACGCAGCAGTTCAAAACTTCCGTTGTGTCCGTGAATATAATTGCGCCTTTAAGTGACGAAGCAAGTGAAAACGCACTTCTTATACATCTTCTGGCAAGAACAAACAAGGATAACCCCACCATCACAAAGATGAACCGTACTCTTGCAAGTCTTTACGGTGCAATGATTATACCCAAAGTGCATAAAGACGGTGAGGCACAGGTGCTCACGCTCTCCCTTGTGAGTATTGATGACCGCTTTTCATTAGACGGTGAAGCCGTACTCGAAAAAGGTATAAAACTTCTTTGCGAATGTATTTTCAGACCCGACATCACCCCCGAGGGTTTCAAAGAGGAAAACCTTGAGAGAGAAAAGCGTCTGCTCATAGAAAAAATCGAAAGCGAAAAAGACGACAAGAGAGTTTATGCCCTTGAGAGAATGACCGAGGAAATGTGCAGCACGGAACTTTACGGCATAAGCAAATACGGCAATAAAGAAAAAATCGAAACCCTTACGGGAAAAGAACTTCTTTCAGCCTGGAAAAAACTTATCTTCACCTGCCCCGTACAGATAAACGTGACAGGTAATTTTGACGAAGAAAAAACGGAGAAGATATTCTTTGATATTTTTTCAAAACTCGGCAGAAAGAAAGAAGATATTGCGGAAATTCATACAGAGTTCGTAACCGAGGCTTATGAATCAAAAACTGTCAGAGAAAAGCAAAAAGTAAAACAAGGCAAACTTGTTATCGGTATGAGAGCAGGTATGACCTACGACTATGACAACTACCCTGCCCTGAAAGTTATGACGGCTGTTTTCGGCAGCGGTACATTCTCAAAACTCTTTATGAACGTGAGAGAAAAGATGAGTCTTTGCTATTACTGCAGTGCTAACCTCAACAGAGCAAAGGGTATTATCACCGTGCAAAGCGGCGTGGAAACCGAAAATGCAGAGAAAGCTCTTGAAGCAATCAGAAACGAACTTGACGATATGAGAAAAGGCAACTTCACCGACGAAGTAATTGAAAATGCAAAACTCAGCCTTAAAGAAACATTCAACACAGTATTCGATAATGTTATGATGATTGACGGCTGGTTTACTTCTCACGTTACAAGCGGTAAATTCAGAACTCCCGAAGAATTTATCAGCGACATCGAAAAGGTAAGCCGTGAGGAAATCATACTCGCCGCCTGCTGCGTTACGGAAGATACGGTTTATATTCTTGAAGGCGAAAAGGAGGAAGAATAATGGACTGCCGACTTATCAGAAACGAACTTTTAAATGAAGAATATTATGAAATAAATCATGAAACAGGTCTTAAAATTTTCGTTATGGAAAAGCCCGACTATTCGGGTGCCTATGCTATTTTCGGCACAAAGTACGGCTCCGTTGATACCTGCTTCAAACTCAAAGATGAAAAGGAATTTACCAAAGTTCCCGAAGGCATTGCACACTTTCTTGAACACAAACTTTTTGAAAGCGAAGAACTCGACGCCTTTGAGCGCTTTGCAAAAACAGGAGCAAGTGCCAACGCATACACAAGTTTTGACCGCACCTGCTATCTTTTTCAGTGCTCGGGCGAATTTGAAAAGAACCTTGAAATTCTTCTTGATTTCGTAAAAGCCCCCTATTTTACCGAGGAAACGGTACAAAAAGAACAAGGCATCATCGGTCAGGAAATCAAAATGTATCAGGACAGCCCCGACTGGCAGGTGCTTTTCAACCTTCTTCGCGGCATTTATCACAACAACCCCGTCAGAATTGATATTGCAGGTACCGTTGAGTCAATCGCACAGATAAATGCAGATCTGCTTTATTCCTGCTATAACACTTTCTATAATTTGAGCAATATGGCTCTTGCCGTTGTGGGTAACGTTACAAAAGAAACGGTTATTTCCGTTGTTGAAAGGGTTGTTAAAAAGGAAGAACCTGCAGAATTTGAGCAGATTATCCCCGAGGAGCCCCGAAACGTTGCAACCGACTATATCGAAGAAGATATGAATGCGGATATGCCGAAGTTTGCCCTCGGTTTCAAGTGCAATCTCAACAAGGCTATCCCCTCGGCTAAAGAAACGCTTCTCGGTAATGTTGCACTTGAAGTCATTGCAGGTAAGGTGTCACCTCTTTACAGTTCTTTAATGGAAAAAGGACTTATCAATTCCTGTTTCGGCTCGGAATTTATGTGCGGCAGAGGTTTTGCAAGCCTTACGTTCTCGGGCGAAAGTACAAATCCGAAAGCAGTCAGAGATGAAATTTTAAAGGAAGTTGAAAAAATCAAAGCCGAGGGTATCAGCCGTGAGGATTTTGAAGTTTCGGTTAAAAGACTTTACGGTATTGCTCTGCTTGCATTCAACGATGTTGACGATATGGCAAACAACATTCTTGACGCATATTTTAACAATCAGACCCTCTTTGATACTATTGAACTTTATAAAACCGTAAGCAAAAAAGAGGCAGAAGATTTTATCGCTGAATATTTTGATACCGAGAACTGCTGTCTTTCAGTTATAAAATAAAGGAGGAAGAAATGGAAAAAACTTTAGTTCTTGCGGAAAAACCTTCCGTTGCAAGAGATATTGCCCGTGTCCTCGGTTGTCACCAGAAAGGTGACGGCTGTATTATCGGGCAAAAGTACATAATCACCTGGGCTCTCGGTCATCTCGTCACCCTTGCAGACCCCGATGCCTACGATGACAAATACAAAAGGTGGAATCTTGACGATTTGCCTATGCTTCCCGAAAAGATGAAACTTGTTGTAATCAAGCAGACATCAAAACAGTATAAAGCAGTTTCCGCACTGATGAAGCGTCCCGATGTAACGAGTCTTGTTATTGCCACCGACGCAGGTCGTGAGGGTGAACTTGTGGCAAGATGGATAATGATGAAAGCCCACTGGAAGAAACCTGCTTACCGCCTTTGGATTTCTTCACAGACGGATAAGGCTATCAAAGAAGGCTTTCAGAACCTTAAACCTGCCAAGAATTACGACAACCTCTACTACTCTGCCCAGGCAAGAGCAGAGGCAGACTGGCTCGTAGGTCTTAACGTTACAAGAGCCCTTACCTGCAAATATAACGCTCAACTTTCCGCAGGCAGAGTGCAGACTCCCACCCTTTCACTCATTGTGCAAAGAGAAGAAGAAATTCTCGCCTTCAAGCCGAAAGATTACTACACTTTACAGGCGCTATTCAAAGGCTTTAACGGAACTTTCCGTGACGGTAAAAACAACACAAGATTTTCCGACAAGACTTTTGTTGAAAAAATACAAAGTGAAATCAAAGGTAAAAACGCCACCGTAAAAAAGGTTGAAAAGACTTCGAAGAAGCAGGCGCCTCCTGCCGCTTACGACCTGACGGAACTGCAGAGAGATGCCAACAAGAAATACGGCTATTCGGCAAAACAGACCCTCTCATATATGCAGAGCCTTTATGAATACCACAAGGTGCTGACTTACCCGAGAACAGACTCAAGATATATTACCGACGATGTTGTTGCAACCATTCCCGAAAGACTTCGTGCCATGGCGGTAGGTCCCTATCAGCAGCAGGCAATGAAACTTGCAAGGTCGGCTCTGCAGACAAAGTATATCGTCAACAACGCAAAGGTCACGGATCACCACGCAATCATTCCCACAGAGCAGTCACCTAACCTTGCGAAACTTTCCTATGAGGAAAGAAACATTTACGACCTTGTTGTACGCAGATTTATGGCGGTACTTTCTGCTGCGTATGAATATGACGAAGTGAAGGTGCAGATTGACATCGGTCAGTACAGTTTCTATTCCAAAGGCAAAACGGCAAAATCTCTCGGCTGGAAAGAATTTTACTCAAACACCGACGACGAGGAAGACACCGACCTTGAAAACAGAAGTCAGGACTTGCCCGTACTGCGTGAGGGTATGAGCCTTGAAGTGCTTAACACAAAGATAATTTCAGGCAAAACAAGACCTCCTGCAAGATATACGGAAGCAACTCTCCTTTCGGCTATGGAAAACCCGTCAAAACAAGTTGAGGATAAAAATCTTAAAGCCGTGCTTCAGCAGACAAGCGGACTTGGCACCCCTGCAACAAGAGCCGACATCATTGAAAAACTTTTCGATAATTTCTCTATTGAACGTGTAGGCAAAGAAATTCACCCCACCTCAAAGGGCAAGCAACTTATTAAAATCGTACCTCCCGACCTGAAATCTGCTGAACTTACTGCAAAATGGGAGCAACAACTGCAGAACATAAGCAGAGGCACTGCAGATATGAAAAAATTCATAAGAGAAATGCGTGAATATTCAACTTCTCTTGTTTCAATGGTAATTACAAGCAACGCTCAGTACAGCCACGACAACGCTACGAAAGATAAGTGTCCCGTATGCGGCAAATATCTTCTTGAGGTTAACGGCAAGAAGGGTAAAATGCTCATCTGTCAGGACAGAGAATGCGGTTACAGAAAGGGTCTGACCCAGGTTACCAACGCACGTTGCCCCGACTGCCACAAGAAACTTGAACTTCGTGGAGAGGGCGACAAAAAAATATTCGTCTGCGTCTGCGGTTACAGAGAAAGACTCTCTGACTTCAACAAGCGTAAGGAAACGGCAGGGGCAAACAAATTTGATGTTATGAATTATATGAAAAAGCAATCCGCCGAAAAGAAGAAGGAAGAAAACGATAATCCTATGGCAGATTTGCTTAAAGATTTATTCAAGTAAACACAAAAACGACACGGGTCATTTCAAACTCGTGTCGTTTAAATTTTATCTAGGTATTACAGAGAAAAGGCAAGAGGCAGAATTTCTTTTAATGTATAGACCTTGACTTCACCGTCATTTCTGCCGAGGATTATTTTAAAATCCTCACCGCAAAATTCCGCCATAACCTGACGGCACGTTCCGCAAGGAGTGCAGAAAGAGTCAAAGTTTCCCTCTTTGCCGCCCACAAGGGCTATCATTTCAAAATCCCTTTCTCCTTCACTTACGGCTTTGAAAAAGGCGGTGCGTTCCGCACAGTTTGTGACACCGTATGAGGAATTTTCAACGTTGCACCCAAGGTAAACCTTGCCCGATGAGGCGAGAAGTGCCGCACCGACAGTAAAATGTGAATAAGGCGCATAGGCTTTTTCCGCCGCCTTTTTTGCAAGGGAAACGAGTTCTTTTTCAGTCATTGTTTTATTCTCCCGTAATTTCTTTTATAAAACTTTCGCCCTCAATGTCGCCCTTTACACCGAAAAGGTCGGCAACGGTTTTGCCGATGTCTGCAAAGGAGTTTCTTGTGCCGAGATTGACGGGCTTTATTTTTTTGCCGCAAGCTAAAAGAAAAGTATATTCTCTTGAATGGTCAGTGCTTTCTGTCAGCGGGTCACAGCCGTGATCCGAAGTTATCATAAGCACATCTTCATCTTGCATTTCTGCCGTAAAGTTGCCGAGCCAACGGTCAAATTCCGTCAAGGCTCGGGCATAGGACAGGGCATCGTTGCGGTGACCGTAAAGCATATCAAAATCAACAAGATTTACAAAGCAAAAGCCTTCAAAATCAGACTGCAACACTTCTCTTGTAAAAGCCATACCTTCCTCATTTGATTTGATGGGATAAGCCTTATCAAGACCTTTTCCTGCAAAAATATCATAAATTTTGCCGACGGGTAAAGTCTTTATGCCTTTTGTTTTGAGAAGGTCTATAAGTGTATCTTTTGGCGGAAGAAGCGAAAAATCGTGTCTTCCCGAAGTTCTTTTAAAATTGGGATATTCGCCCTCAAAGGGTCTTGCAATGACTCTGCCGACACCGTGTTTGCCTTTGAGGATTTCTCTTGCGATTTCGCAGCAGCGGTATAACTCTTTAAGGGGAACTACATCTTCGTGGGCGGCAATCTGAAAGACGCTGTCCGCCGAAGTATAAACAATCAGATCCCCCGTTTCAAGATGTTTTTTGCCGTAATCTTCAATAACCTTCGTGCCCGAATAAGTTTTGTTGCAAAGAACTCCCCTGCCCGTTTTTTCCGAAAACTCTTTAATTATTTCCTCGGGAAAGCCGTCGGGATAGGTGGGAAAAGGCTTTTCGGACACGATGCCGCAGATTTCCCAATGCCCCGTCGTTGTGTCTTTACCTTTGGATTTTTCCCTGAAGCGTCCGTAAGCGCCGAGAGGGTCGGGAACGCTTTGTGCATAATCAACACCGTCAATATTAAAGATGCCGAGTTTTTCCATATTCGGTAAGGCAAAACCCTTTTGCATAAAGCAGGATTTAAGGGTATTACTGCCCTCATCGCCGTAAAGACGTGCGTCGGGCATTTCGCCGATACCCACACTGTCAAGAACAATCAGAAATACACGCTTAACCATTCATTTTCACCGCAGTTTCAAGGGCAATTTTTATCATATCCGTAAAGGTGTTCTGTCTTTCTTCGGCACTGCATCCCTCACCCGTAAAGGGCAGGTCGGAAATCGTGCAGATGGCAAGGGCGTTTTTACCTGCTTTCATTGCATTAAGATAAAGTGCCGCCGCTTCCATTTCAACGGCAAGAGAACCGATATCAGCCCATTTTTTCAGTGAGTCCGCATCGTCATCGTAAAAAGTATCCGATGAAAAAAGATTTCCCACCTTTAAATCAATACCGAGATTTTTTGCACATTCGTCGGCTGTTTTTAAAAGTTCATAAGAACAGGTGGGAGCAATGTGCCCTCTCGTGCCGAACTGTGTACCGTAGGCAGAGTTTGTATTTACGCCGATACCTGCAACAATATCACGGAGTTTTACCTTTTCGCTGAGACCCCCTGCCGAACCGACACGGATTATATTCTCCACGCCGAAAAAGTTATAAAGTTCATAGGAATATATTCCTATTGACGCCATACCCATACCGCTTGCCATAACGGAAACATCCTGCCCTTTATACTGACCCGTATAGCCGTGAATACCTCTTACGTTGTTGATAAGTACGGCGTTTTCAAGAAAGGTTTCTGCAATCATCTTTGCTCTCAGAGGGTCACCGGGCATAAGTACGGTTTTGGCGAAAGATGTGCCTTCTTTTAAATTGATGTGAGGTGTTGAAACTGACATAAAATCGTGCCTCCTTAAAAAATCAATAACCGAAGCCTTCTTCGTTTTTTACTATTTTAACGATTCTGCTTGTACCGAGACGGTCTGCACCGAGAGAAAGCATATCCTCGGCATCTTTTATACTTGCAATACCGCCTGCGGCTTTTATTTTAAGGTGCGGTGCAACGTTAGCCTTGAAAAGAGCAATATCTTCCCGTGTGGCACCGCCCGAGGAAAATCCCGTTGATGTTTTGATATAGTCTGCACCCGAAGCGGAAACAATTTCACACATCTTGATTTTTTCTTCTTCTGTCAGAAGACAGGTTTCTATAATTACCTTCAAAACTCTGCCTTCGCAGGCTTCTTTGACAGCCTTTATTTCTTCAAGAACTTCGCCGTATCTTTTATCTTTGAGCATACCGATGTTAATTACCATATCAATTTCATCGGCACCGTTTGCAACGGCATCGGCAGTTTCGCAATATTTGACGGCGGTGGTACTGTAACCGTTGGGAAAACCGATAACGGTACAGATTTTCACTTTGTCGCCGACATAGTCCTTTGCCCAACTTACATAGCAGGCAGGTATACAGCATGAAGCACAGCCGTACTTTATACCGTCATCAAGTATCGCCTTAATTTCTTCCCACGTTGCACTCTGACTTAAAAGAGTATGGTCAACTTTACTTAAAATATCTTTCATATCCATAAACGTTCTCCCTTTCAGTTATCTGATTTAATTTTACAATGTAAAAAGATAAATGTCAAATGGGTTAATAAATATGATAAATAAAAAATATTATTTATTAAAACTCTTTGGAGGGATACTATGAAAAACAGATTATTTAAAGTTGCGGTTTTAATTCTCACCTTTTCTTTTTTTACCGCCTGCAACAGTGAAAGTTATATGGATATTTCCTCTTTTATACGGCTTTACACAAAATACGCAGATGAAAAAATAGCGGTGGAGGATTTTATTTTAAAAGAAACCGACGGAGAAAACGTCTACTGTGCTTTCTTCCCGAAAGATAATCCGTATATTGTGATGAAAATTACCGCTGACGACAGTAATATTATAAGCAGTGCCGAAATTTATATGCCCAAAACTGACGAAAAGGGTGAAAACATCAATATTACCGAGGAGGAAATTTCCCTCTTTCTTCAAAAATGCAAAGGGTGTCTTATGGCGTACTCTTTTTTAAGTGCGGAACAGGCGGAAAACATTCTTAACGAAATGCTTCTTTACTCAAAAAGTTCCTACGAAAACACGGGAGAACTGACAAAAACTTATGACAGTTACCGTTTTGTGTACTATTCGACAAAACTTTCTTCCGAGTTCGTTATAACCAACACTTACATAAAAGAAATTGAAGAAACCAACAAGCCTGAAAGCAGACCCGTTTACGGAAGCACAACCAACATCAGAACGGAAACAGTGCCCCTTGAGTGACACCTGCAAGGGTATAAAATGAATTTTTTGGTGTCATTATATAAAATATACGGCAGAGGCAGGCTTATTTTTTATATATAGGAAGGGATTTTTTGTCCTTTTACTCTTGAAAAATAATTGATATTATTATACAATATTAAACGGTTAAATTTAAAAATTCATTATGAAGATGAAAGGAAAGAAACCATGAACGTATTAAACAAGAAATCAGTTGAAGACATTGACGTAAAAGGCAAGAAAGTTCTTGTTCGTTGCGACTTCAATGTAAAAATGGAAAACGGTGTTATCACCAGCGACAAGAGAATCGTTGCTTCTCTGCCCACAATCAAGTATCTTCTTGATAACGGTGCAAAACTCATCCTTTGCTCACACCTTGGCAG